>JAIBFE010000351.1 GCA_019459705.1 Thiobacillus sp.
TGGGATCGACGAAACTCTTGAAACCGGCAAGTTTGATGTGGGTTAAACGCAAGACAGCGGACCTAAGCTTTTATAATGGGTGTCGTCTCTAACGCGCCGCTTGGTTTGCGGCGTTCTATTTTCGCGACATTCTACACCGAGCCCCGTATGCCCTCCACGCCCGCCAAATCCCTGGAAACCTTTCCCAACCCCAAAGTTGGACGTGACTTCCACATTCACATGGAAGTCCCTGAATTCACATGCCTTTGTCCCAAGACCGGACAGCCGGATTTCGCCACGCTGATCCTCGACTACATCCCCGACAAGACCTGCGTCGAACTCAAGAGCCTGAAGCTCTACATGTGGAGCTTCCGCGAGGAAGGCCATTTTCATGAAGATGTTACCAACCGGATACTTGATGATTTGGTCAAAGCGACGAAACCGCGCTTCATGCGGCTGACCGCCAAGTTCTATGTGCGCGGCGGCATCTTCACCAACGTGGTCGCCGAACACCGCAAGAAAGGCTGGCAACCGGCCCCGCGCGTCGACCTCACGCAGTTCGAACACCAGTCGAATACGCGCGGCTAATCCCTTGTTTTTTCTCGGCATTGACTTCGGAACCAGTGGCGCGCGCAGTTGCGTCATCGACGCCGAAGGCGCGATCGTAGCCGAGGACAAACGCGACTTCGGCACGCTGGAGGAATACGAACGTGCCGGCATCTGGCGCGAGGCGCTGTGGGATCTGGTTGCGTCGCTGCCGCCGCCGATCCGCACGCAGTTGTCGGATATCGCGCTCGACGGCACCTCCGGCACCGTGCTCGCCTGCGACGAGGAACTGAGTCCGCGCCATCCGCCGCTGTTGTACAACGACGATCGCGCGGTCGAGGAGGCCGCGCTGATCGCGAAAACCGCCACCCCGGGCCACCCGGCAGCAGCGGTGACCTCGGGGCTGGCCAAGGTGCTGTGGCTGAAAAAGCGCCTCGGCCTCACCGGCGCCCGCCTCTACCTCAACCAGGCCGACTGGCTGTCGGGCCTGCTGACTGGCCGGGTCGGCATGACCGACTACCACAACGCCCTCAAGATGGGCCTCGACCTCGACGAGCTGAAGTGGCCGGCCTGGGTCGAATACCTGGCCGACATCGACTACCTGCCGGTCCCGGTCGCGCCCGGCGCCCGGCTCGCCACCGTGTCGCGCCCGCGTGCACGCT
>JAIBFE010000356.1 GCA_019459705.1 Thiobacillus sp.
GGGGATGCGCGCGCTGTAGTCTCCGGCCTCGATCTGGCGTGCCGTTGCGCGTAGCCGGGTCAGATCCTGCAGGTTGATTCTCAGCAGAACATGGGTCAGCCAGCCGAGCAGAGCGCAGGCGGCGGCCAGCAGGATGAACAGCCGGGCGCCAAGGTGCCAGAGAAAGTCTTCATAGGCATGGGAAGACGGCTGGATCGCCAGGCGGCCATAGTAGGTCTCGCCAATCACGATGGTTTCCTGCATGACGGGGATCGTCAGGCCGGTGAGCGCGGCAAACCAGTCGGGGCGGTGGGCCTGGTGCAGGGGCGCTTCTTCTCGCAGGATGTAGCCATTGGGCGCGATGTATTCCACATAGCGCAGGTTGCCCTGGGCGATCGGGGTTTTCAGGTGGGCTTGCAGGGCATCGTGGTCGCGCAGGATGGCCGAATCGGATACGGCCTGCGACAGCGCGGCGAGCTGGGCCGAGGCCTGCACGTGCAGCGCGGCGTCGGCGTCCTGGCGTGCGATCTGCAATGCCTGATGTCCCGCAAGGACAAACACGACGATGAGGATGAGCAGAAGCGCGCCCATGACGCGTCCCTGCGTACTGAGCAGGGTCGGGTGCATGCTCTGTACAAGGCGGGTGTATGGGGCGGAAGGATGGACGCGCATACGGAAGGAATCGGCCTCAGGCGTCATTTCTGAAGCGGACGTCAAGACGTCATTTCAAACAGAGTGACCGCTCACATCTGAAGGGCCGGAGCTCAGCTTTTTTTGCGTGCGCGCGGGTGCGCCTGGTCGTAGACTTTGGCGAGGTGCTGCCAGTCGAGATGGGTGTAGACCTGGGTTGTGCTGATGCTGGCGTGGCCGAGCATTTCCTGCACGGCGCGCAGATCGCCGGACGATTGCAGTACGTGGGTGGCGAACGCGTGGCGCAGCATGTGCGGATGCACGTGCTGCCCCAGTCCCGCCTGCAGCGCCCAGCGGTTGAGGCGCAGCTGCACGCTGCGCGGGGTGAGGCGGGTGCCGCGCTGGCTGATGAAAAGCGCGGCGGTGTTGTCGCGCGCCAGCGGCTGCCGCTGCGGCAGCCAGGCTGAAATGGCATCAAGCGCCGCTTTGCCAACCGGCACGATGCGGCTTTAGCGGCCCTTGCCGGTGACCTCCGCTTCACCCGCCTGCAGGTAGACGTCGATCAGGTCGAGTCCGACCAGTTCCGACAGACGCAGGCCGGACGAATAAAACAGCTCGAACATGGCACGGTCGCGCGCAACCAGCACATCGTCATCGGCAGTGCGGTCAAGCAGCTGGGTGCAGGTGTCGGGCGACAGGATATCCGGCAGGGCCTTGACCGCCTTGGGCGGGCGCAGCCCGAGGCAGGGGTTGCTGGCGTAGCCGAGGCGGCGGCAGGCGAAGGTGTAGAACCCGCGCCAGCTCGACAGCTGTCGCGCCACGCTGGTGGCCGTCAGGTTCAGGCCGCGCAGCTTGACGATGGCGCCGCGGATGTCGGTGACGTTGAGCTCGGCCAGCGGCTTGCCGGCAGACAGTCGGGCCAGGTTGGCCAGATCGCGCTGATAGGCCGCGACCGTGTGCGGCGACAGCCGCCGCTCGGCGGCGAGGTGCTGCAGGTAGTGCGCAACAGCGTCCACGTGCGGTTCCTAGGCTTGCATCCTCACCAGCGCGGCGCCGATCAGCTGGCCCAGCCGTTCGAGATACAGCGTGCCCATGCCGGCATAGAAACGCTTGGCTTCTTCCGAGGCCAGCACCAGCAGGCCGATCGGTGAGGCGGCAGGCGCCGGCCGCAGCGGAATGCAGGCAAACGCGCGCAGGTGCGGCGACACTTCGCCGAACCAGTCGCTGGCGTCGTTCACCGCCAGTGCGCCGCACACCGGCTGCGTCATGGCGGCGACGCTGTCGCGCGCAGCGTCCGACACCGGATCGGTGAGGCCTGGCACGGCGTCACCCGCCAGGTTCCAGACCCGCAGCGCATGGTGCGGTACCGCAAAGCCTTCGCGCAGGTGCAGCGCCAGCGCAGCGATGATGTCCTGCGGCGCGCGCGCAGCCAGCAGCGACAGGGTGAGCGCATGCAGCTTGTCGGAAATGCCGTCGTTTTCCTCGCCAAACTGGATCAGCTCGGCCAGCTTGTTCTCCAGCATGCGCACCTTGTCGCGCATCGCGATCAGCTGGCGCTCCCCCATCGATACCGCGTGGGTGCCATGCGGATGCGGAATGTGCAGCTCCGCCAGCAGGGTGGGAAAGTCGTTGAAGAAATTCGGGTGCCGGGTCAGAAACTCGGCGATATGTTCAGGTTGCATGTCCATTAGATGTCTAGTTCTCCCTCAAAAACCGTTTCGGCGGGTCCGGTCATGTAAACCGGCTGGTCCATGCCGGACCATTCGATGACGAGATCGCCGCCGCGCGTATGCACGCTGACCGGGGTGTGCAGCCAGCCCTGGCGGATGCCGGCGACGGCCGCGGCGCAGGCGCCGGTGCCGCAGGCGAGCGTCTCGCCGGCACCGCGCTCGTACACGCGCAGACGGATGTCGTGCGGCGTCAGCACCTGCATGAAGCCGGCGTTGACCCGCTGCGGGAAGCGCGGATGCGACTCGATCGCTGCGCCGAGGATGTCCACCGGTGCACTGTCGAGGTCATTCACCCGCAGTACCGCATGGGGATTGCCCATCGACAGCGCGGCGATCTCGATCACGTGCTGGCCGACCTTGAGTGGGTAGGTGAGTGCCTCGGCGTCGGCGACGAAGGGAATCTCGGCTGGCGCGTAGCGCGGCGCGCCCATGTTCACCTTCACCAGCCCGCTGTCGAGGAGGTGCGGCTCGATCACGCCGGACGCAGTTTCAACGCGGATTGCGGACTTGTCGGTGAGACCGTGGTCGTGCACGAAGCGCACGAAGCAGCGTGCGCCGTTGCCGCACTGCCCGACCTCGCCGCCGTCGGCGTTGAAGATGCGGTAGCGGAAATCGACGTCGTCGCGGCTGGGCTTTTCGACCAGCAGGATCTGGTCGCAGCCGACGCCGAAATGGCGGTCGGCGATGCGGCGGCATTGCTCGGACCTGAGTGTGACGGCCTGACTGATGCCGTCGAACACCACGAAGTCGTTGCCGAGGCCGTGCATCTTGGTAAAGCGCAATTTCATGTCGTGAATAGCCTGACGTATTCCTTGAGGAGACAGCGATCCATCACCACCGTCATGCCGCCAGCCTGCGCTTCGCGCGCAGCGGCCTCATGCACGATGCCTTCCTGGATCCAGATAGCTGGCAAGTGTAGCGCCAGGCATTGCTCGACGATAGCGGGCACATGCTCGGCGGCGCGGAAGACATCAACCAGGTCGACCGGGAATGGAATGTCGGCGAGGCTGGCGTAGGCCTTTTCGCCCAGCACTTCGTCCACCAGCGGCCGCACCGGCACGATGCGATAGCCATAGCGCTGCATCGCCTGCGCCACGCGGTAGCTCGGCCGCGCGGGCTGCGGCGAGAGGCCGACCACAGCAATGGTTTTGACGCGATCCAGCAGTGCGCGGAGGGGGGTGTCGTCGGGGTTGGCAAAGCTCATAGGGCCTGCTCCATCACATGGTCATCCATCACGAAACCGTGGCCGATGTCGAATACGCGTGATTCGACGATGCGGAAGCCGTATTTCCGGTAGGCGGCGATCGCCTGCGCGTTGCCGCGGTTGACCTGCAGCCACAGGCGACGCGCCTGCAGCTGGCCCGCCCAGTCCTGGACGGCATGCAGCAACGCAGCGCCGATGCCCTGGCGCTGGTGGTCCGGGTGAACATAGAGCTTGTCGAGCTTGCAGTCTGCGCCATCCAGCACGGCATGGGCAAAACCGATCAGCACCTGATTCTGCTGCGCGGTCCACCAGGCGTGGCGGGGATCGTCGAGTTGCGCGCGAATGCAGCCGGCAGCGTAGCGGTCGTCCAGCATGGCGTCGATCTGTGCCTGCGAAATCAGCGCCGGGTAGGTGGTCTGCCACACGGTGCGCGCCAGTGCACCGACGGCGTCGACCTCCTGCAAGGTCAGACGGTGCAGGCTGGGCTCATTCATACAGGCTGGGTTCGCCCACCGGGCGCGTCTTGAAGCGGCGGTGCAGCCACAGGTACTGCGGCGGCATGTCGCGGATGCGTTCTTCGATGAACGTGTTCATGCGGGCGACGTCGGCCTCCAGGTCGCCACTCGGATAGGCGTCCCACGGTGGATAGAAACGCACCGCGTAGCCGCGCCCCCATGGCAGTTGGCGCGTGACGGCCGGAATGATCTGGGCACCGGTCAGCCTGGCCAGGCGCGGCAGCGCCGACACGGTTGCGGCCGGCACGCCGAAGAAAGGCACGAACACGGCATTGTGGCGGCCATGGTCCTGGTCCGGCAGATAGTAAAAAGGCAGCCCTGACTTGATTGTCTGCAGCGTCGACTTGATGCCTTCGTGGCGCGCGATCAGCACGATGTTCGAAAAACGCGTACGCCCATGTCGCATGAAATGATCGGTCACCGGATCCTTGGCCGGCGCATACATCGAGGCGATGTGGTGGTCCATGGTCAGCCGCACCCCACCCATGTCGAGCCCGACGAAATGCGGTGCCAGCCAGATCACCGGGCGCACGCCGTCGCCGCGCGCGGCTTCAGGATTGTCGATCCTGATCAGGCGGCGCAGCCGCGCGGCCGAGCCCCACCACAGCACGCCGTGTTCCAGCACCGCGCGCATCGAGGCCTGAAACGTTTGCCGCAGCCAGCGGCGTCGCAGGGCGTGTGACGCTTCCGGAAAACATAGCGCAAGATTGGTGGCGACGACGCGGCGCCGCTTGCCCGGTTTCATCGCCAGCAGCCAGCCCAGAGCGTTTCCCAGCGCCGCCTGCAGCGGTAGCGGCAGCCAGTCCAGCAGCCACAGCAAGCCGATGCCGAACCAGACCGGCAGCAGCGACGGGCGCCACAGCTTGGCTGAAGCGACCGGGTTCATGCGGCGGTGGGGTTGTACGGGTCGGGCGCGCCGCCCGGACGCTTGTGGCGGTTGTAGCTCCACAGGTATTGCGACGGGAAGCACCGCACCACGGCTTCCACGCCCTGGTTGATGCGGACGGCGGCGGCGGTCTTGTCTTCCGGCAGTGCCTCGTCCACCGGCGTGACGTGCAGGTGATAGCCGCGTCCCCAGCTCAGTCGCTCGGCCGCGCCGAAAACCGCAGCGGCGCCCG
>JAIBFE010000364.1 GCA_019459705.1 Thiobacillus sp.
ATCTTCGACCCCAACATCTTCGCGGTCGCGACTGGCATCGAGGAGCACGCCAATTACGCGGTGGACTTCATCGAGGCCACCCGCTGGATCCGTCAGAACCTGCCGTACGCCCACATCTCGGGCGGCGTGTCGAACGTGAGCTTCTCGTTCCGCGGCAACGACGCGGTGCGCGAAGCCATCCACACCGCCTTCCTGTATCACGCGATCCAGGCCGGGATGGACATGGGCATCGTCAATGCCGGCCAGCTCGGCGTGTACGCCAACCTCGACCCGGAACTGAAGGAACGCGTCGAGGACGTGCTGTTGAACCGCCGTGCCGATTCGACCGAGCGGCTGGTGAGCTTTGCCGAGAACGTCAAAGGCGGCGCGAAGGAAAAGGTCGTCGACTTGGCCTGGCGTAGCCTGCCGGTCAACGAGCGGCTCTCCCACGCGCTGGTGCAGGGCATTACCGAATTCATCGTCGAGGACACCGAAGCCGCGCGGCTCGAATGCGAGCGGCCGCTGCACGTGATCGAAGGCCCGCTGATGGCCGGCATGAACGTGGTCGGCGACCTGTTCGGCGCCGGCAAGATGTTCCTGCCCCAGGTGGTGAAATCCGCCCGCGTCATGAAGCAGGCGGTGGCGCACCTGCTGCCCTACATCGAGGCCGACAAGCAGGCCGGCGATGCGCAAAGCGCGGGCAAGATCATCATGGCCACGGTCAAGGGCGACGTCCACGACATCGGCAAGAACATCGTCGGCGTGGTGCTGGGCTGCAATGGCTACGACATCGTCGATCTGGGCGTCATGGTGCCGGCACAGAAGATTCTCGACGCCGCGCGCGAGCACAAGGCCGACATCATCGGCCTGTCGGGCCTGATCACGCCCTCGCTGGAGGAAATGGCGCATGTGGCGAAGGAAATGCAGCGCCAGGGCTTTACCATTCCGCTCTTGATCGGCGGCGCCACCACCTCGCTGGCGCACACCGCGGTGAAGATCGAGCCGAACTACGAGCACCCGGTGGTGTACGTGAAGGACGCTTCGCGTGCGGTCGGCGTTTGCACGCAACTGTTGTCGAACGACATGCGCGACGCCTTCGCCGCCGAGATCAAGGCGGACTACGCCATCACGCGCGAACGGCATCTGAAGCACAAGTCCGACACTGTGCGACTCAAACTCGCCGAGGCGCGCGCCAACAAGTTCAGGATCGACTGGGCGAATTACACACCGCCGGTGCCGAAGCAGCCCGGCGTCCACGTGCTGAAGGCCTACGATCTCACCAAGCTGGTCGAGGTGATCGACTGGACGCCGTTCTTCGCGTCATGGGAACTGCACGGCAAGTTCCCGAAGATCCTCGACGACGAAGTGGTCGGTACCGAGGCGACCAAGCTCTACAACGACGCCCGGGCGATGCTGAAGCAGATGATCGCGGAGAACTGGGTGGAGGCGCGCGCCGTGTTCGGCCTGTTCCCGGCCAACACGGTGAACGACGACGACATCGAGGTGTACACTGACGAGTCGCGGACGAAGACCCTGATGACCTGGCACAACCTGCGCCAGCAGATGAAGAAGCCGGAAGGCCGCGCCAACCTGTGCATCGCCGACTTCGTCGCGCCCAGGGCCAGCGGACTCAAGGACTATCTCGGTGCCTTCGTGGTCACCGCGGGCATCGGCGAGGACGAGCGCGCCAAGGCATTCGAGGCCGCGCACGACGACTACTCGGCCATCCTGTTCAAGTCGCTCTGCGACCGCCTCGCCGAAGCCTTCGCCGAGCGGCTTCACCTGCAGGTGCGCAAGGAATACTGGGGCTACGCCAGTGAGGAAGCGCTCGCCAATGACGACCTGATCGCGGAAAAATACCAGGGCATCCGCCCCGCGCCGGGCTACCCCGCCTGCCCCGAGCACAGCGAGAAGGCTCCGCTGTTCGAGGTGCTCGATGCGACCGCGCAGATCGGCGTGGTGCTGACTGAAAACTTCGCCATGTGGCCGGGCGCTGCGGTGTCGGGCTTCTACCTGTCGCACCCAGACAGCCAGTATTTTGCCGTGGCGAAGGTCGAGCGCGACCAGATCGAAGACTACGCGCGCCGCAAGGGCTGGACGCTGGCGGAAGCCGAGCGCTGGCTGGCGCCGAATCTGGCCTACCAGCCGGGCTGAATATTCATAGCGGCGAGAACCAGCCGGCTTCGCGCTCGCGGTGAACTGCACCAGAACGCAGCAATAGGCGCCAACAGCGAAGCTAGTGACTGGCTTACCAACCAGTTAGGCGTTGATGGAGTGAGTGGCAGTGCGTTACTGGTAATAAGTTGCTTGATTTAGCGCCACTTCCTTGAACAAGGACCAAGGACATGAGGCAGCGAAGCGGTGAAGCTCCTGCACCGCCTCGTGGACCAAGCCTTCTTTGAAGAGATCATCGGCCCTGATCAAGGAGGCCATAGTCGCTTGGTTCCAAGATTTTTCGTTCTTCCGGAACTCATACACCACTTCGGCGAATTGCTCTCTGGTCAGATCGGGCGGTAGACTGCATTCGGGAACGCTTCGCTGAATGTGCAAGCGCAGCGTGTCGAGGTTCGCGGGTGTTGCTTGGTCTCGAATTTCATCTTGGCTCAGGTTCGCAAGCTCATGGAACCATTCTGTGAGGCTGTCTCTGTCTGAATCATGTGGCATGACATCACCCTTGCGTGTATTTCACTGATGGCTGTCTACCAGCCCTGATTGAGCATCTTCTCCAGCCAGAACAGCCCGATCACGGTCTTCGTTTCGCAGATCCGGCCGTCCTTGACCCACTGCATCGCCTCGGCGAACGGCAGGCGGAAGATTTCCAGGAATTCGTCGGGGTCGCGGCCGTGGGTGCCTTCGGTAAGCCCCTTCGCCAGATAGAACGCCAGCCGCTCGTCCGAATAGCCGATGCAGGGATAGATGGTGGTGACTTCGCGCCACTCGGCCGCGGTATAGCCGGTTTCCTCCTCCAGTTCGCGCCTGGCGCAGGTGAGATCGTCCTCACCGGGATCGATCTTGCCTGCCGGCAGTTCGATGAAATCGCGATGCAAGGGATAGCGGTGCTGGCGTTCCAGCAGCAGGTCGCCGTTGTCGAACACCGGAATGACGACGACGGCGCCGGGATGGACGATGTATTCGCGCGTCGATTCGCGTCCATCGGGCAGGCGCACGCGGTCGCATTTGACGTGCATCAACCGGCCCTTGAAGACGGTTTCGCTGGCCAGTTCGGTCTCGGTGAGCGTGGTTGTTGACGCTTTATCCGAAGGCGTATCCCTCGGGACAGCGTCTTTACAACCACGGCCTACCCCTTGCGGGTGGAGATCAGGAGTATTGTTTTTCATGTCCGTGATGATACCCAGCGCGGACAAAAAAATGCCGGGTTCTTGCGAACCCGGCAGAACGGAGGAGACACGCCCCTCGTTGCGGAGAACTTCCAGCTTGTCGGTAGAAACAACAAGCAAGTCCATCCTACGAAGGTATGCAGAATTTGGCTATACAACTTTAGTTGTAGGCATCCTGTATCTGTATGTTTATATTGACTTTATTTTTTCGCGCAGCGCCGAATACTGGCGTCGGCTGACCGGCAAACACTCATTCAGGCCGTCCAGGCGCAGGAAATGACCCTCGTCCTCGCCCGGCAATTTGCCGATTTCGCGGATGCGCATGCTGGCTACCAGGCAGTTTCGGTGGATGCGCAAAAAAGCGTCGCCGAACTCGCTTTCGAGCCGGCTGAGCGATTCCTCGATGAGAAATTCGCGCATGGGGGTGCGCACGGTGACGTACTTGAGTTCCGCTTTGAGATAGAGAATATCCGCCACCGGAATCAGCACGATGTGGCCTTTTTCGTTGATCGACAGATGGGTGCGCGCTTTTGGATGCGCCTCGCGCAGGTGTTCGAGCGCCGTTGCATTCAGGCGGTGTGCCCGCGACAGGGCACGTACCAGACGGTCGGCACGCACCGGTTTCAGCAGATAGTCGACGGCATTCAGATCGAACGCCTGGCAGGCGTAGGCATCGTAGGCGGTACTGAAGATGATCGCGGGCGGAATCGCCATCCGGTTGAGATGGGCAGCGCATTCGAGGCCATCCATGCCAGGCATGCGGATATCGAGCAGCACTACGTCGACCGGCTGCTGCTGTACCTGATCCAGCGCGTCCAGCCCGCTATCGGCCTCGCCGGCGATGTCGGCCGGCAACTGATCGGCGCAATCTGCCAGCACGTCGCGCAAGCGACGGCGCGCAGGGGCCTCGTCATCGACGATGAGGACGCGCAGGGGCAGGTTGGGTGCGTTCACGGGTATAAGGGATCACGATATGCACCTGATAAACGGCGCCCAGCGGTTCCAACTTGAGCTGGGCGTCGAGGTCGAAGTGCAGCAACAGGCGCTCGCGGATATTGTCCAGCGCAATGCGGTTGCCCTTGTGGTGGCCGGGGTCGGTGGCAATCGGGTTGCGCACCACGATATGGACCTTGTCGGCGCTGCGGTAGAGGTTGAGGCTGATTTCGCCGCCGCCCGGCTGGGGCTCGATGCCGTGATACACCGCATTCTCCACCAGCGGCTGGATCACCAGCGGCGGAATGAGTGCGTCGCCGGGCATCTTGCTGATGTGCCAGACCACCTGCAGTCGGTCGCCCAGGCGTAGCTGCTCCAGTTCCAGATAAGCGCGGGTGAGCGCCACTTCGTCCTCCAGCGGCGCCAGCTGATTGGCATTCCCCATCAGCGCACGAAACAGGTCGGCCATGTTTTCCAGCGCACGCTCGGCCCGGCGCGGATCGCTGCGCACCAGCGACAGCACGGCGTTCAGGCTGTTGAACAGAAAATGCGGTCGGATGCGCGCCGGCCGGGGCGGGCGGGGCGCCCGGGGGGTGGGGGGGGGC
>JAIBFE010000024.1 GCA_019459705.1 Thiobacillus sp.
CTGCCGACCGGCACGGCGCAGCTGTTCCCGTCGCTGCATCTGTGGGACATCTGCGCGCTGATCGCCGCCAGCCGCGGCACGGTCGGCAGCAGCCTGCACGGCCGCATTGTGGCGCTGGCCTACGGCCTGCCGCGCGTGAGCCTGGTGCCGCCGCAGCAGGGCGGACGACTCGACAAGCGGACCGCGTTTGCCGAAACCTGGGAGCCGGACACGGTGCCGCGCGGCGTGGCGCTCGACCACATCGAACCCGCGGTGCTGCAGGCGCTGGCTGTGCCGGCCGACCTGCTGCGCGAGAATGCGGCCAGTCTGCGGGTGCGCTACCTGCAAAGCCAGGCACAGTGGACCGGCCTGCTGACGCCCTGAATCAGGCCGACCAGCCGGTCTTGCGCAATAATCCAAAAACCATAAAAAGCCTGAAGCCACACTATGCCGATTGCCATCCTGTCTCCCGCCGACCTTCGCCTGACCCTCGACCCTGCCTCGCTGGGATTTGCGGACACCTCCGAATTGATCGAGGAACCGCTGCCTTGGATCGGCCAGGCGCGGGCGGAGGCGGCCGCCCGTTTCGGCCTCGGCATGGACCAGCCCAACTACAACCTGTTCGTGCTGGGCGAGGTGGGCAGCGGCCGTTCCTCCCTGCTCAAGCAGGCGATGCACGCGGTTGCGGCGAACAAGCGGGTGCCGCCGGACCTTTGCTATCTGTACAACTTCGATGCGCCCGAGCGGCCGCTGGCGCTGCGCCTGCCGGCCGGCGAGGGGCGGCTGCTGCGCCAGCAGCTGGCGCAGGCGGTGAAGACGCTGCAAGGCGAAATCCCGCAGCGGCTCCAGGGGCAGGACTACAAGGCCGAGAGCGAGCGTTTCGAGCAAGCCTGGAAGAACGACGTGGCGCGGCACTACGCCGAACTGACCGCGTTTGCCGAGGCGCGCAGCTTTTCGCTGCACCGCGAAGCCGGGCGCATGGTGTTCACCTTGATCGGCAAGAAGGGCCAGGCGCTCACCGAGGACGAGGTGCTGGCGCTGCCGAAGGCGCGTCGGGCCGAAGTGGAGCAGGCTGAACAGGAGCTGCGCGCCGAGATCACCCGCTACATCGAAAAGACCCAGCCGCTGGAACGCGCGATGAACGACGCGCTGGCGGCGCTGCGGCGGCAGGTGGTGAGGCCGCTCGTTGAGCGCGAACTGCAGGCGATCCGTGCCGGACTGAAAAAGCAGATCAAGGACGCTGCCAAGCTCAACGCCTGGCTCGATGCGCTGGAACAGGACGTGTTCGACAAGCTGGAACTGTTCACTGGCGGCGAGGACGACGAGGGCGGGCAGGAGGCTCTGCAGATGGTGCTGGCGCGCTACCGCGTCAACCTGGTGGTCGACAA
>JAIBFE010000052.1 GCA_019459705.1 Thiobacillus sp.
GGGGCCGTTTATTCTAGCGCGGGTGGTTATACAACGGGGTCGCGCCCGATGCCGCCGAAGCCGTGCGCCTGGATCAGGATCGCATCGGTTACTGGGTGAGCAACGGTGCGCAGATGTCCGACACCGTCGCCCGTCTAGTCAAGCAGAACAAGCCCGCTGCCGCTGCCTGATTTGGCTGAAATCGCGGACTGGGTCGTGATGGGGCGCATCGCCGCCCCGTTCGGCATCAAGGGCTGGGTCAAGGTCCAGCCCTTCAGCGAAGACCCGGGCCCGCTGATGGATTTTGAGTCCTGGTGCGTTGGGCGCGGCGAGCAGCAGACGCATTACAGCGTCGAAGCCGTCCAGGACCACGGCAAAGCCCTGGTCGCCAAACTGGCGGGCATCGACGACCGCGATGCAGCCTATGCGCTGCGCGGACAGGAAATTTCGGTGGCGAAAAGCGCCTTGCCGCCGCCACAGGACAACGAGTACTACTGGTCGGACCTGATCGGCCTCAAGGTCGTCAACCGCGAAGGGGTCGAGCTGGGCACCGTCGACAGCCTGATGGAAAGCGGCACGAACGATTTGCTGGTGGTCAAAGGCACACGCGAGTACCTGATTCCGTTCATCGCGGCTTTTGTGGGCAAGGTGGATCTGGCAGGCGGGACGATCGAGGTGGACTGGGGCGAAGATTACTGATGCGCTTTGATGCGGTCACGCTCTTCCCCGAGATGTTCGATGCCGTACTTGATTACGGCATCAGCCGGCGGGCGCTGGATCGCGGGCTATATCGGTTCAAATCGTGGAATCCGCGCGATTTCACCGACGACCCGCACCGCACGGTGGACGACCGGCCCTACGGCGGCGGCCCCGGGATGCTGATGCTGGCCGAGCCGCTGGATCGCACGCTGAACGCGGTGCAGCAGGATATGGCCAGCGACAATCTGACGCCCTGGGTGGTGCATTTTTCCCCCCGCGGCCGCCCGCTGACGCACCGGCGGGTGATGGAACTGAAGGAAAAGCCCGCCCTTGTGCTGCTGTGCGGGCGTTACGAAGGCATCGACGAGCGGCTGTTGCAGCGCGGCGTCGACGAGGAAATCTCGCTCGGCGACTTTGTGCTGTCGGGCGGCGAACTGCCGGCGCTGGCGCTGATGGACGCGATTATCCGGCAGCTGCCAGGCGCGCTGAACGATGCGGAATCGGCTGTGCAGGATTCGTTCAGCCATGGGCTGCTCGACTGCCCGCACTACACCCGGCCCGAAGTCTGGCAGGGGATGGAGGTGCCGGCGGTGCTGAAAAGCGGCAACCACGCGGCGATCGCCAAGTGGCGGCATGAAGAAAGTATGCGGCTGACCGCTGCGCTGCGGCCCGACCTGCTTGAAAAGGCGCAGCACAAACCGGATTGACCGGCTTGCCCCCAAGGCGAACCGGTATTGAGCGGCCCCCCGGGGCCAATGTGAAACGGCGTGATGTCCACCCTTATTGGGTATACCTCTCCCGCCAGATGCAAGGAAACATCATGAACATCATCGAGCAACTCGAACAGGAAGAAATCGCCCGCCTGGGCAAAACCCTCCCCGATTTCGCCCCCGGCGACACCGTCGTCGTCCAGGTGAAAGTGAAGGAAGGCAACCGAGAGCGTCTGCAGGCATACGAAGGCGTCGTCATTGCCAAGCGCAACCGCGGCCTCAATTCCGCTTTCACCGTGCGCAAGATCTCTGCCGGCGAAGGCGTCGAACGGACCTTCCAGACCTACTCTCCGCTGGTCGCCAGCGTCGAGCTCAAGCGCCGCGGCGACGTCCGCCGTGCCAAGCTGTACTACCTGCGCGAGCGTTCCGGCAAGTCCGCCCGCATCAAGGAAAAGCTGCCCGCCCGCAAGGCTGCAGCAAAAGCTGCCGAATAAGCAGCCCGTCTGCCGCAACGCAAAACGCCCGCCTCATGCGGGCGTTTTTGTTTTTGCCGGGGAGTAAAATGCCGGCATGCCCTTCTACGATGCCATTCTGGATGCGCCCCCCTGCCGCCTCGGTGCGGTTTTCACTGGCGAAGCGCTTACCCGGCTGGACTTTCTGCCGGCCAACACCCCGGCCCCCTCCACAAAACACGATATCCGCGCTCGCCATCTGGCGGACGAACTCGACGCCTATTGGCGCAATCCCGCCCACGTATTCGATCTGCTGGTTGTCCCGGCAGGCACGCCGTTTCAGTTGCGGGTATGGCGAGCGTTGCTGGCACTCGCACCCGGGCAGCCGACCACCTACGGCGCACTGGCAAAGCAGCTCGGTACGGCGCCACGCGCGGTCGGACAGGCCTGCGGCGCAAACCCTCTGCCGATCCTGATCCCCTGCCACCGTGTGGTCGCGGCGAACGGACTGGGCGGCTTCATGCATGCGGCGAGCGGAGCACCGCTGGACATCAAAACCTGGCTGCTGGCGCATGAACGACGCACTGATTGACCGGTTTTGCGATCACCTGTGGCTGGAAGACGGCCTGGCCGACCTGACGCTGGCCGCCTATCGGCGCGACCTGAAAACTTTTGCCGCATGGCTGGAAAAGGAGCGCTCACATAGACTCGACACCATCGCACCGGGCGATGTCGAAGCCTATCTGGCGTGGCGCTTTGCCCGCCGTACCCAGCCGCGCAGCGCAGCACGCTATACCTCGGCACTGAAGCGCTTTTATCGCTATCTGCTGCGCGAACGCCTGATTGCCGCCGACCCCACGCTCAATCTCGACAGCCCCAAGCTGCCGCGTGCTCTACCCAAGACACTGACCGAGGCCGACGTGGAGCGGCTGCTCGACAGTGCAGACAGCGGGACACCGCTTGGCCTGCGCGACCGCGCGATGCTGGAAACGCTGTACGCGACGGGCCTGCGGGTGTCGGAACTGGTCGGCCTGAAACTGACTGCGCTCAATATCAACGATGGCGTGCTGCGCGTGACCGGCAAGGGCAACAAGGACCGGCTGGTGCCGCTGGGCGAGGAAGCGGTGCAATGGCTGCGGCGTTATCTGGCAGACGCGCGCCCGCTGCTGCTGGAAAAAAACCTGAGCGACGCAGTGTTCGTGACAGCGCGCGGCGGCGGCATGACGCGGCAAGCGTTCTGGTATCTGCTCAAGCGCCGCGCCCGAACCGCCGGCATCACCCGGCCACTGTCGCCACACACGCTGCGCCACGCCTTTGCCACCCACCTGCTGAACCATGGCGCTGACCTGCGGGTAGTGCAGATGCTGCTGGGCCACAGTGACATTTCCACCACGCAGATTTACACCCACGTGGCGCGTGAACGGATGAAGCAACTCCACGCGCAGCACCATCCACGCGGTTGAGTTACGGATAAGGGATACGCTCCATCAGGTAGCACAGGCAGTCCTGGCGGATCACCCGTTCATCGCGTGTCAGCATCGCCGGCATCAGCGATTTTTTGAGCGTGATCCCGCCCTGATGGTAATCGAACAGGCGCTCGCCGATATCCCCGCTGCTTTCATCCAGGACCTGCAGCCGTGCCGAACTGCCCTGTCGCACCCGTCCCAGCAGGTCGCCGTGCACCAGTTCGCGGAAATTGAAATGATCCAGCCCGGGCACAAAACTGATGTCCGCGTCCGGCGCATCGAAACCGAAACTGACCTGCTCCGGCACCTTGACCGTGGCGACGGTATGAAACAGATCGACATCGTGCGGCGCCACCCGGTGTGCGGGAAATTCCGCCAGATGCAGACAGGCTTCCATGAAATCCGCGGCATGCTCGACGCTTCCAGGCATACCTGGCTTGCCGCATTCCACCGTAACCGCCGGACACAACTCGGCAAAAGCGACTGATTGCACGCCGCGTGGCCGGGTGAAATAGACGACGATGCGCGAAAACAGCGTGGCAAGATGCAGGAAATCCTGATCCAGCCGGTTCACGCAGGCGTAGTGCGGATTGAGGCCGGTGTTGTTGTGGATATCGATGCTGGCGAACACGCCGCGCGCGCGCATCGCGTCGACCACCTGCTGCATCATTGCCCGTTCGGCCGGCCAAGCCTCCTCGCTGCCCGGCCACACCCGGTTGTAATCCGGCTGGGCATCGAGCCGGCGCAAACCGGAACGCGCGGCCTCGACGTTACCGATCAACAGCGACAGCGCACGCGGCAGTTCAGCCGCTGCATATTTCCTGAGCACCGACTGTGCCGCCTGCCAGCCGGTGTCCTCGTTGCCGTGCAGCAGCACCGAAACGAACAGGGGTGGCATGCGCCGGCCCGGCAAGTGGATCAGTGCCGGTCCCGACAGCACCTCGCTCAGACGGGAAGCCGGCAGTTCCAGCAAACCGGGCGGCAAGGCATCGAATTGCGTCAACATCACACGCTCCATTCGTGTACAGGTGCGCCAGAACGCTGGTTGTCGAGGTAATCGTCCATCATGCGATGCACATTGCCTCCAACCCGCGCGAGCCGGCCCAATTGCCAGGTGGCTCCGGTCTGGCCACTGCGCACCCGGGCTTCGACCACGCCCAGGTAATGCTCGATCTCGGCGTCCGGCAGGCCAAAATCCCCGAGTCCTTGATGCGCTAGCGGCAAGATGCCTTCGAGGATGAGGTCGCGTGCCGCATAGCGCCGGCCATCCAGCCAGGTCAGTTCGGCCAGCAAACCATGGCGGGCGGCGGCATAAAAGTTGGCGCGCGCGACAGCAAACGGCAGCTCGGCCTCCACGGCATGCGCTTGCCGCGCCAGCGCATGCACCAGGCCGTAATACAAGGCCGCGTTGGCGACCATGTCCAGCATCGTCGGCCCGCTCGGCAGCACCCGCTGCTCCAGCCGCACGTGCGCTTGTCCAGCCGCATCGAAACCGATCAGCGGCCGCACCCAGCGCCAGATGGCACCGTTGTGCAAACGCAGATGCGGGAAACGTGCCGGCACGTCGTCCTGCGGCATCGGCAGCAGGACCGGATAGTGCTCGAGGTTTTCCTCGAACAGTTCGAGCGGACTGCGCGCCACATAGTCGCGTCCGAACGTCACCCGTCGCACGCTGGCTTCGGCCAGTCCGTTATAACCGCCCAGTTCCACCGACTGCTCGAACAGCGGCACGCGGGTTTCCTGCCATAGGCGCTGGCCGAACAACAGCGGCGAATTGACCGCCGCAGCCAACAGCGGCGCGCAACTGATCAGCGAAGCGTTGTAGTAACGGCCCGCCTGATCGAATGGCACCTGCAGATGCAGCTGGAACGAGGTGGTGGCGGCCTCCAGCATCACGTCCGGCCGCATCAGGTGCAGTTGATCAGCCCCCTCGATATCGATGCGGATGGGTGCACCCTTGCGCTGCTGTAGCACCTGCGCATTCAGCACGTCGAAGCGGTTCATCGCCGACATGTTGGCAAGGCACAGATCCTCGTTGCGGATGGTCGGCAGGATGCCGATCATTGCCAGCACCGCATCCATGCCATGTGCAACCTGTTGGCAACGATCCAAGGTGGCCAACAGGGATTCCTCCATGGCGGCCAGCACGCCTGCGCCCATTTCTACGGGCGGCGCATTCAGTTCGACGTTGAAACGCGACAGCTCGGGCACCACCAGCGGGTCGTTCAGCGCGCGGAGATAAGCCTCATTGACCGGGTTGGGCCGCCCGGCGTGGTCGAGCAGCCAGGCTTCGAGTTCAAACCCCGCAACGTAGCGGGCATCTGAAAAGCCGCCGGATTTGGCGAACGAACGCAGCGCAGCAGTTTCATCTGCCAGCCTGGCATCAAACTGCCGAAAGTCGTCATCCGAGAAGCGGGTGCGCGGAATTTCCTGGCCCATGGCGAATGCGATGGTCACCCCATCGGTTGTGGATCAGCCCTGACTATCATATCCGACGATTTTCAGCATGGGCGAAGCCGTCTTGAGTCTGGGGCCGTCACACCCGCACGCTCGGTTTGGCGAGGTAGAACCACTCCTGCCCAGGCAGTGCATCCGGGTTGGGAAACACGACATACCCCTCGCTGTCAGCCCGCACCGGCGTGCCATCGTGGCGCGTACCGATGACTTCGCCCGCATGAACGTGATCGAAGCTGGACCAGCCGCGCGAAAACCTGTCGTCGGCATGTGCCCGATCGATAACCTGGTAAAGGCGCAAGGCTTCCCTTTCATTGACCGGCGACGGCGCGGGGGAGTCGGTCAGTTTCAGGTGCGCCAGCGCGTTGTGGATCGCGCGCCAGGCCACCTCGGGGGCGGCAGGGTCATCGTGCTGGCCGCATTCGAGGGTAAGTGCGATGCCACCCTGCGCGCGCATGTATTCGGTGGTGCCCACGCCGTAATGCACGTCGGCCTCGCGTGACGACGCGCCCGCCGCCAGGCGGCGTGCAACACCCGTTGCATAGGTATCGAGCCAGCCATCGACAAAACGGTGCACACCCAGGCTGAGCGCCAGTGCGGTTTCTTCGACTGAGCGCGCAAATGGCTCCAGCGTACCGGTGTTGTCCTCTGGCCCCAGCATGACGAAGGGTTGGCCCGCCGTGTGAAACGAGTGCAGATCGAGCAGCGCATCGTGCTGCGCCAGCAATGGACAGAGCCAGTTGGCGATGCGGTCTTCAAATTCCGCCGGGGTCTCGGTGGGTACAAGATTGCGGTTGAGGTTGCGGTCGCCCATGCGTTGATGACGGGCATAGGCCAGCGGATTGGTCACCGGGACGAAGGTGACGCTACCCGCAACGATACCCAGCCGGCCGGATTCGATTTCCGCGATGACGCGGCGAATCGCCTGGGTGCCACAGGTTTCGTTGCCGTGCACCGCGCCCAACACGATGAGGCGCGCACCGGGCGCCAGGCCGGCGAACGAGACGGACTGAAAATGCAGCGATTCAAGCTCGCTCATACGTTCATGGCCTTGAATAACAGCGACACGCTCGACACCAGCAACAGCACGCCTACCAGGCGCGTCATCTGCACCTGGGTCAGTCCCACATGCACACGCCCGCCCAGATATAGCGCACCGAGTATCAGCGGCAATGCAGCAAAGTAGACAACCCAGACTTTAGTGGTTACCAGCAGGCCGGCAACCAGAAAACTGATGATGCGCGTCAATCCCTCGGTAAAAAACAGCGCCGAAAACGTCGCACGCAAATCACTTTTGTCACGAATGCGATGCGACAGGTAAATGATATACGGTGGCCCGCCGGTGCCGAACAACGCGCCCACCGTGCCGCCGGTGAGTGAGGCTGGAATCGCCCAACCTCGTGAAGCTGGTTTCTCGCCGTGAATATTGAGCACGTTGCGAATCGCAAAGACGAAAACAAACCCGGCCAGCGCAATCAGCATGGGCTCGGGCGGCAAATTGACCAGCAGGCTGGTGCCCAGCACTACCCCCACAATTCCAAACGGAATCAGGATGCCGACCTCATCCCATTTCACGCGTTTGAAATTGAAGCCGCCGATCACGATCGATGCGGTGAAATCCAGCAGCAGGATCAACGGCACCACGAATTTAAGCGGCAGGAACAGCGCCAGCAAAGGCACCGAAATCAGCCCCGAGCCAAAGCCGGTAATGCCGCGAATGAAATACGCCGCCAGCAGGATGGCCGCCATCGCGGCCATGTGCTCGACACTCACGGCCGCACGCCGCGCTCGATGGTGATGCCGAGTTCCTTGATGCCCGGCACGATGGCAAACTTGGTCACCGACACTTTCACCCATGGCGCGCCGAACTCACCACGCACGATCGCGGCGACGTGCTCGGCGACCGACTCGACCAGGGTGATCGGCTGCGGCGCATTATGCAGATAATCCTTCACCCGCTTGGCCACCGCACCGTAGTCGATGGTATCGGCCACATTGTCGGTACCGCCCGCCTTGCTGTCCGGCAGGCCGATCTCCAGATCGAGCCGCACCGGCTGCGGTACTTTGCGTTCCCACTCGTATATGCCGATAATCAGTTCGAGACGGAAGTCCCGTAAAAACAAAATATCCATCGCGCGGCCCCCAGGGGCTCAACCAAAACCTGCCATTTTACTGACTTGTTTATGACCTCGCTGTTGTTTATTGCTGTCGCCTATCTGCTGGGCTCCCTGTCGTTTGCGGTGATCGTCAGCCGCGCCATGGGCCTGCCCGACCCGCGCAGCTTCGGCTCGGGCAACCCAGGTGCCACCAACGTGCTGCGGACCGGACGCAAGGCCGCCGCTGTGCTCACGCTGTTCGGCGACGCGCTGAAAGGCTGGGTAGCCGTTGTTCTGGCACGCGCCCTGGCACCGCAGTTCGGCCTCGTCGAAGATATCGTGTTGTTGTGCGCGCTGGCGGTGTTCATCGGCCACCTGTTCCCGGTGTTCTTCCGCTTCCAGGGCGGCAAGGGGGTGGCTACCGCGCTCGGCGTACTGGTCGGCCTCAATCCGTGGCTCGGTCTGGCGTGCCTGGCCACCTGGCTGTTCATGGCGGGCGTGTTCCGCATTTCCTCGCTTGCCGCACTCACCACCGCCGTGCTCGCCCCGGTCTACGCCGGACTGCTGATGGGCTGGGGCAACACAGCCATCACCGTGCTGGTGATCGCGCTGCTGCTGGTCTATCGTCACAAGAGCAACCTCATCAAACTGGTGACCGGCCGGGAAACCCGCATCGGCGCCCACAAATAAACCGACATGGCCCTGTTCGACAAAACCATCGATCACGCAAAGGAAAGCCTCGCCGAGGTATCGCGCGAAGCGATCGACCATGCCGGGACGAGACTGGCGGATGTCGTGAAGGTCGGCGTCTCGCAGGCCGGAACCGAACTGAAAGATGTCATCTGGAAGGCCAGCCAGGAAATCGACGCCAAGCTGGACAAGATTTCCGACGAACTGCACGAGCAGCGCCAGTTCACCAAGGACGACGTGCGCGAGCTGGTCGATTACGCCGGCGAAAAGCTCGGCGCGCTGATGGATGACCGCATCGTCCGCGCAAAAACGGAAATCTCAGCGCTGGTGCAGGAAAAGGTCGAATATTTCAAGAAGGAAGTCGACAGCTTCTTCATCGAGCGGCAGCGCGACCTCGCGCGCGAGCGGCGGCGCCTGTTCATCAACGTCGCCATCGCGATTCTGGCATCCCTGTCACTGGGCTTCGTGTCCTGGCTGTATCACCAGTATCTCGGTGGCGGACTCGACGTGTTCGCCATCTTCCGCATCGTGTTTGC
>JAIBFE010000065.1 GCA_019459705.1 Thiobacillus sp.
GGCGTCGAGCGTCAGGGTGTGGGCATTGCGGCGTCCCAGCAAATCGGCATGAACGCTGCTCAGGCGCTGCCCGGCCAGTTGCACGCCGCGCGCATCGAGCTGGCCGTTGAAGGCCCCGTTGGCCGTGGCCTGCAGATCGAGCTGCAGGTTCAGCGTGTCGGCGGCGATGTCACCCGGCAGGCGCAGGCCGCTGGCGGTCAGCACCGCCTCGATCTGCGGTGCAGCGGGATCGCCGCTCACGCTGCCGCTGCTGGTCAGGCGCCCGGCCAGGCCGAGCTTGAGCCGCGCCAGCGCCGGCGCATCGATGTCCCAGTTGAGGCGGTCGCCGGCGCGGCCAAAGGCGCCTTTCAGCTTCGCCAGATTACCCGCCAGATTAAGGTCGATGTCGGCGTCGGCGAGATGCCGGCTTTCGACACGCAGGCGGCCTTGTCCTTTGACCGGGCGGCCTTCGAGTTCGCCCGGCGGCAGAGTGAACCGGGCTTGCAGGCGCAGGTCGGGCAGCAGCGTGCCGCTTGCCTCGCCGCGCGCATTCAGCCGCCCGCGCGGAAATTTGCCGAAGCGCGCCGGGTTGATCTGCACCGCGTCGAACCCGGCAGAAAACGCGCGGCTGGCATCGAGCAGCAATTCGCCCTGCGCGGTCAGTCGTCCCGCCTCGCCGCTGAAGTTCGCCGATTCCAGCCGCAAGGCTGCATTGGCATGCGTGAGCGTGAAGCGGCCCTTCCCCCAGGTCTCGCTGACGTCGGCGCTGAGCGTCTGGCGCGCCGCATCGCCCGCCAGTTGCAATGCTGTCCTGATCCGGGTGGCACTCAGGTCGCGGTGCAGGCCCGCCAGGTTCAGCTGCGGACTGGTGAGGTTTACGCTGAAGCGACCGTCGCGCCACTGGCCATCGCCGGTAAATTGCCCGGCTGCGCCGAGGTCGATCGCCAGCGCGCTGAAGTCGGCGTGCGTGCTGTCGCCCAGCACCGCGCCGGTCAGGTTGGCGAGCGGCAGGCGATCCTGGTCGAGCCGCCCGGCCAACTGGTTGGACAGGCTGAAGGTGCCGAGTAGACGCTCGCCCGGCTGGCCCTCGAACACACCGGAAAACGCCAGGTCGGCGCTCGGCGCACCCGCCACGAACTGGCGCGGATCGATGCCCTCCCCGGCGACCAGCAGCCGGGGCAGACGCACGCGCGCAAACGGCGCCGCCTGTCCCCTGGCCATGACATTCATGCCTTCAGCCAGGGCATCCAGCTTGAAATCAATCGCCGCCAGTTCGCCCGTCAGCCCGAGTGTGGCCTGCACCAGCACGGGCGCGTTACGGATCGCGCTGAACTGACCTTGTAATTTGAAGGGGGCATCCTTGTGGATGCCGAACTGTCCATCCACGTCCGCCCACGGCGTGCTCGCCGCGGCAACAAAGTCGAAGCGGTCGCCACGGCCTTCCACCTTGCCGTGCAGCGTGTTGAAACTCAGCGTCTGGCCCTTGTCGACCACCTCGAGTTGCGCCACATCCCACGCGGCCACCCGGATGTCCAGCAGCCAGCGCAAGGTGCCGGGATAGGCCGGGGGGGTCGGATCTTTTTCAAGGATGTCCACCCGCGCGTGTTGCGCCGCCAGCAAGTCGATCTCGATCAGCCGATGCCATAGCGATCGGGGTTGCCAGTCCAGTCGCACCTGTTGCAGGGTGATGCGCTGCGTGTCCGTCTTGATGATCAGTTTCCGGATGCGGACCGACGCGCCCAGATGACCTTCCACGCCTTCGAGCACCAGGCGGCCATCGCTCAGCGGCGTGGCCTGTTTCGCCAGCCACAGGAATCCTGTGGCCGTGGTGGTCAACCACATCACCACCAGGACCAGAATGGCCAGACCGGCCAATAGCGACGCGCCCCCCCAGACGGCGCGCCTCAAAACGACACCCCGAGCGAGAAATGCAGCCGGAATTCGTCGGTGGCTTCGCCATACGCCAGGTCGAGGTTGATCGGCCCCACCGGCGAACGGAAGCGCGCGCCGACGCCGTAGCCGAATGACGGCGACAGGGCGCCGGGGCTGTCGGCCGCGTCGCCCGCGTCGACGAAC
>JAIBFE010000140.1 GCA_019459705.1 Thiobacillus sp.
CTGGTAGCCGGGGTTGTAGGAGATCACCAGCTGGAAGTCGGGGTGCGCGTGGATCAGCTCGCCCTTCTTGTCGAGCGGCAGGGTGCGGCGGTGGTCGGTGAGCGGGTGGATCACCACGGTGGTGTCCTGGCGCGCTTCGACGATCTCGTCCAGATAGCAGATCGCGCCGATGCGGGCGGCGGTGGTCAGCGGGCCGTCGAGCCAGCGGGTGCCGTTGGCTTCCAATAAATATCGGCCAACCAGATCGCTCGCGGTCATGTCCTCGTTGCAGGCCACGGTGATCAGCGGCTTGCCCAGTTTCCACGCCATGTATTCGACGAAGCGCGACTTGCCGCAGCCGGTGGGGCCTTTCACCATCACCGGCAGGCGGTTGCGGTAGGCCGCCTCGTACAGCGCGACTTCGTTCTTCTGCTGCTGGTAGAAGGGTTCCTGTTCAACCTTGTACTGGTCTTTGTCGGTCATCTTGATTCCTCACGACGGAAGAAAAAACGCCCCCAGCAAGCCGGGGGCGTGTAGCGCTGGGGCGGCTTGCGGCGGCTAGGCCCGCCTCAACCGCCCCACGAGGGGACGATATGCTTCGCCCTCCGCGTACTTACTTGTGCACGCCCAGCTTTTCACGCCAGCCGGGGAAGATCTTGTCGGCGTCGCCGGGGAAGGACTCGAAGGCGCGGGCGAATTCCTTGTGCTCTTTCGCGTATTCGATCGGGTCGGCGCCCGACTTCCAGCACTCGTACGACTGACGCAGCGAGATCGCGCCGGCAGCGGGGCTGTCGATGTGACCGTAGGAGCCGCCGCCGGATGTGTTGATGACGTTGCCGTGACCCAGGTTCTCGAAGAAGCCGGGCAGACGCAGTGCGTTCATGCCGCCGGAGATGATCGGGGTGGTGGGCTTCATGCCATACCACTTCTGGAAGTAGACCGGGCCCTGGCACTCGTCGCGCTCGATCATGTAGGCGATGTTCTTGTCGCTGGTTTCGCCTTCCATCTTGCCGTAACCCATGGTGCCGACGTGGATGCCGGATGCTCCCTGCAGACGCGAGATCTTGGCCAGAACGAACGCGGTGTAGCCACGCTTGGCGGACGGCGAGGTGATCATGCCGTGGCCGGCACGGTGGTAGTGCAGGTACTGGCTGGGGTATTGACGACGGGCAGTGGTGATCATGCCGGGGCCGCCAACGAAACCGTCGACCAGGAAAGCCAGCTTGTCGGCGTCGGGGCCGAAGGTCTCCAGGCCGAAATCGGCACGCGCCATCATTTCGTAGTGGTCGTCGGCGGTGATGTTCAGGGAGAACAGTTTGGCCTGGCCGGTTTCGTCCTGCGCGCGCTTCATGGCGTCATACACCAGCGGCAGCACTTTCTTCAGCGGGCAGAACACCTGGTTGCCTTGCGGCTCGTCGTTCTTGATGAAGTCGCCGCCCAGCCAGAACTGGTAGGCCGCCTTGGCGAACGGCTCGGGGCGCAGACCCAGCTTCGGCTTGATGATGGTGCCGGAGATGTAGCCGCCGTCCTTGACCGGGCGACCGAGGATGCGCCACATGTCGGAGATGTCGCGCGAGGGGCCGTCGAACATCTGGATGGCGCGCTCGGGCATGTAGAAGTCATGGATCTTGGCGTGCTCGATGTCGCCCATGCCCTGGTTGTTGCCGATCACCAGCGTCAGGAAGGAGACGATCATGAAACGGCCGTCGGTGACGTTGCGGTCGAACAGCTCGATCGGGTAAGCGATCCGCATGTCTTCGGTGGCTTCGTCGATGTAATACACCAGCGCGTCAACGCCCTTGGTGAAGTCGTCGGTGGTGGAGACTTCGACGTTGGTGCCGGTCGACGATTCGGCTGCGAAGTGAGCGGCCGCTTCCAGGTAGCCGTAGCCGGCCTTGGGCTTCATCTTGTAGGCGACGAGGATGTGCCTGCCGCCCTTGATCAGGTCTTCTTCCTTGAGGGAAAGGTCGGCGTAACGTGCGGATTGATCCATTGCTTGGCTCCTGCGAGTGAAAAACACACCCCAGGAGCAATGCCCCTGAACACGACAGGGGCGGACTATACGGAGGGCTTTCTATAATTAATATTCAATTGTTATGATAAAAACTATATAAATTGACTTATACATGGAAAAGCAAGCCCGATCATGCGCCGACTGACGCTCCGCCAATTCCGGGTCTTTGAGGCCGTCGCCCGCCATCTTTCGTTTTCGCGGGCGGCGGAGGAGCTGCACCTGAGCCAGCCCGCCGTCTCGATGCAGATCAAGGGAATCGAAACCATCCTCGGCCTGCCGCTCACCGAACAGCTGGGCAAGAAGATTTTCCTCACCGAGGCGGGGCGCGAGGTGCTGCACGCCAGCCGCGCCATCACCGCGCGGCTCGACGACCTGCAGGCCAACCTCGCGCAGCTTCAGGGCATCGACAGCGGCCGCCTCAATCTCGCCGTGACGTCGACCGTGAACGCCGTCGCCACCGGCATCCTGGTGCGCTTCCGCGGCCGCCATCCCGGGGTGTCGATCCATCTGGGCGTGTCCAACCGCGAGTCGGTGCTCGAGCAACTCGCCGCCACCCGCCTGGACCTCGCCAACATGGGCCAGGTGCCGGACGGGCTGGAATTGGAGGCCACCCGCTTCATGGACAACCCGCTGGTGGCGATCGCCCCGCCCGACCATCCGCTGGTCCGCAAGAAAAGCATTTCCATCGAAGATCTGGCCGCCGAATCCTTCCTGGTACGCGAAGCCGGCTCCGGGACCCGCGGCGCGATGGAGCGTTTCTTCGCTGCCCGCGGGCTGGAAATCCAGAGCAGCATGGAAATGAGCAGCAACGAAGCGATCAAGCAGGCGGTGCAGGCGGGCCTCGGCCTGGGCATCCTGTCGATGCAGACGCTGGAGATGGAACTGGCGCTGAAGCGGCTCGCCATACTCAAGGTCGAGGGCTTTCCCATCATGCGCCACTGGTACATCGTGCACCGCGCCGACAAACGGCTATCGCCGGTGGCGCTGGCGTTCAAGAACTTCCTGCTCGACGAGGCGACCACCGCGCTGTCATTGCAGGCCCAGTCGTAAGGCCGTCAGGTTTCACATAACTTGGGCTGACCCTTTTGCAGGGGGTCCGCCAGGCTGCCGTAGCGCTCATCCATCGCCTTGAGCGCCTGCTCCTTGGTCTTGAATATGTGATCGGCCGGAATGGCGCCTGCAAGTTCGCCCTTTTCGAAGGCCGCCATGACCTGCCGCTTGAGGCTGCTGAAATACAGCTCCACGCCCGCCTCACGGAGCTGCTGCGTCAGCGCCCGCAACATTTCCCCTCCGGACACATCAAGATCGTTGATGCCGTTGCCGATTACGAGGATCGCTTTCGCCTCGGGAAAGCGCCCCAGGGCCTGCAGCACCACCTCCTCGAAATAGGCCACGTTGACGAAATTGAGCGAGCCGTCGAAGCGCAGCACGACATAGCGATCGCTGATGGCCGGAAGGCGGTAGCTATCGATCCCGCCCAGCACCCCGTCCGGATGCCGGCCGAGGATTTCTGCCCGCGGGCGCATGTTGCGGCTTAGATAAAGCCCGATCGTCAGCACCACGCCGAGCAGGATGCCGTTGGCCAGGGCAGGCGCCATGGCGAGCGTCGCCAGGAAGGTCGCGATGCCGATCACCGCATCCGCGCGATTCACTTTCCAGGCCTCGATCATGGGCCGGACCCGCACCAGTCCGAACACCGCGCACATGATGATCACCGCCAGCACCGCCTGCGGCAGGTGATACAGCAGCGGCGTGAAATACAGGATCACCAGCATCACCCCGAGGGCGCTGACGATGGCGAACAGCCCGGTCCTGGCGCCCTCCCGGGCAGCCACGGCCGAGCGTGAGAAGGAGCCGCTGACGACGTAGGCGTGAAAGAAGCTGCCTACGATGTTCGCCAGACCCTGCCCTATCAACTCGCGGTTGGTATCGATGCGCTGCCCGGTCTTCGCGCTGATGGCCTTGGAAATCGAGGTCGCCTCCATGAAACCGAGCAGTGCCATGATCAGCGCCGCCGGCAGCAGCGGCAGCACCAGTTTCCAGTCGATTTGCGGCACCTGGAACCCGGGCAGACCCGAGGGAATCGTTCCGACCACCTCGCCGCCACCGGTCAGCCTGACCTGGTCGCCGTCGATATTGCCGAAACGCCAGTGCCCGACCCCCACCGGTTCGCCTCCGGCAATCCGCCCGGCGACGACGTAATGCACCTCGCCGTCGGGCTGGGGCTGGCGGGTGATGTCGACCAGATGCAGCTGGATGCGCAGATCCATCTGTTCCCGGGTCAGCTTTTTGATCGCGAGCTTGCGGCGCTCGATCTCGGATCTGACGTCCAGCTGTTCGTTCAGGGTGGCCTCGCCGCGCTCCTCGAGTGTCGAGAATTGCGCCTGCAGGTGGCTCATTTCCTCCCCGTTGCGCTTGATCTCGCCAGCGATTTCGTCAAGCCGGACGATCTGCGCGCGCAGACCCTCATCCCGGATGGCGTCGAGATCGGTCTTCACGTTGCGCTCGAAACCCACGGCATAGCTGGCGATCGTGGTGATCACGATGGCGATCAGCACGCTGGGCAGCCGCGGCGCACGCTTTTGCAGGAAGACGATGATGGCTAAGGCGACGAGGCCGAACATCAGGGTCGGCCAGTGGGTGTTGCCCAGCTGCTGCAGCACGACCCACAGATCGCCGAGGAAGAATTCGGTGCGCGGCATCGGCACATTGATCAACTTGTTGAGCAGCGACAGGCCGATGATCAGCGCGGCGGCATTGGTGAAACCGATGATCACAGGGTGCGACAGGAAATTCACCACCAGCCCCAGACGGAACAATCCCATGGCGAGCCGCAGGATGCCGACCATCAGCGCCAGCATGATGGAAAGCGTGATGAAGTCCTCGCTGCCCACGGCAACGTAGGGAATCAGCGCCGCGGCCGACATCAGCGAGAGCATGGCGGTCGGCCCGGTGTGCAGTTGGCGCAGCGAGCCCCACAGGGATGCGACGATCACCGGCAGGAAGGCGGCATACAGGCCGTACACGACCGGCAGGCCTGCCAGCTGCGCATAGGCCATGCTCTGCGGCACCAGAATCAGGGTCACGGTGATCCCCGCCAGGATATCGGCGCGCACGCTCTGGCGCGTCATCGGAAACCATGACAAAAACGGGAATATCCGTTTCAGGTAAGGCGTCGTGCGTGTATTCATGGGTTTCTCCGTCATGCCAGTCACACAGGGCACGCCATCCCGGCTTCACCGGAGCGGGCGTCCAGCCGTTCCGGTGTGCTGCCTTTTTCAGGACGACAAGCCCCCTGAGCTCGTCGAACGAGCCCTTTCAACCCACTGCATTGATTCCCTTCCTGCCCTGCGTCCATGCGAGCCGTACAGCGGTCGTCTGCTATCCGTCAGCGACCGATCCGGGAGCGGGCGCTCAGGGCGCTAGTCCGGCCAGACGCGTTGCGGATGCTGGACCGAACCGGCGCCGCTGCGGGCGGCCTGTTTCGCGGGCACGTCCACGCCGCCATCTCGCGTGACACGTGCTCCGCCACCGGAACGTGACGGCTTTGCCGCCGCGGGCGCTTCAGCCTGCTGCGACTTCACCTTGCGCACTCCGGCTGCCAACTTGCTGGATACCTTGTTCATATGCTCAGTACCTCCTTGATGATTGATTCAACGTCGCTGACCGCACTTTTCCCACGTCCCCCCAGACGATAAACGCTGCCGCCTTCCAGCGCCGCGCTGCGGAATGCCGCACGGCGCGCCAGTCCGTTTTCCAGCGCCGACACCTCGAACTCGGCCAGCGCCTGGTGCATCGAGCGCGACAACGCGTTGCGGCTGTCGAGCTGGTTGAGCACCATGTATGCCCGCAGACGCGGGTTGCCGGATCGCGCATCCTTTACCGCGACAGCCATGTCGATGCTCGCCCACAGATCGAGCGGCGAGGGCTGGACCGGAATCAGCACCAGGTCCACCGCCCCCAGCACCTGGCCCAGCGCCACCGACTGCAGGTGCGGCGGGCAGTCGACCAGCACGAACCGGCTTGCTGCGGCGAATTGCGCGATGCGCGTCCTGACCTCGTCGGCCGCCACTTCATGCAGCGGCGGCAGATCGCTGTCGCTGCCGCCGATGCGCGCCCAGTCGCGCGCCGAACCCTGCGGATCCGCATCCAGCAGCACGGTTTTGCCGCGACGGTGGAAGCCGGCTGCAAGATTGACCGTCAGCGTGGTCTTTCCGGTCCCGCCCTTCTGATTCGCCACGGCGATCCGCAACGCGGTCATGTCCGGGCTATCCCGCTTTTGGCGCCAGCGCGTCGATTTTCTGCGCCAGCGCCACGATGTCGGGGGTCAGCTTTTTGCCATCGGCATCCAGCGTGACGCTGACATAGGTCTTGCCGAAACTCAGATTGGGGTAGTGCTGCGCCTCGTCCGCAAGCTTGGCGACCCCGTCGAGAAAACGCCGGGTCTCCGGATAGCTCTCGAACTCGAAACGCCGGCTCAGCGTCGGCGGCAGGTCCTGCCGCTGCCAGCCCGGGATCGGATTGCCGTCTTCAACCATAGCTTCGCTCCTTTTCATGCAGGGCGGCGCCCATCGTGTCCAGTTCATCCAGATGCTGCAGTTCGTCGCGCAATATCTGCGCGAACAGCGCGTGATGAGCAAAATCGCGCACCCGTGTGCAATAGGCCGCCGCTTCCTCGTAGAGACGAACCGCCTCGACTTCCAGCACGCGGTCGATTTCGATCATTTCCTCCAGCGTGCGCCCCAGGCGCACCGGGGGCAGTTGTGTGGCATGCGGCGTCACACCGAGCTTGAGCAGCGCGCCCATCAGGCTTTCCACGTGCCCCAGTTCTTCGATGACGTCCTGGCGGAAATGGCTGCAGTACTCGGCCATACCCCACAGGTCGCACAGTTTGGACTGGGCCATGTACTGCTGAACCGCTGCCATTTCATGGCCCAGTGCCCGGTTGAGATAACCCAGTAGTCGTGGATCCATTGCCATGCCCTGCTCCTCGTAAAGCGGTGCGTCATCGCCTAGGCGAAGACGCAC
>JAIBFE010000074.1 GCA_019459705.1 Thiobacillus sp.
AAACCAACCGGCTCACCAACCGGAAAACCCAGCACTATACTGGGCTTTTGCGTTTCGTGCAAGCGTTATACGCGTGCACGCTCAATCAACTTGCTGACCGTCCATGCCTTGGTACGCGACAGCTTGCGCGACTCTTCGATCTGAACCATGTCGCCTTCGTGAAACTCGTTGTTTTCATCGTGGGCGTGATACTTCTTGGACAGACGGATCACCTTGCCGATGACCGGATGCTTGACGCGACGCTCGACCAGCACAGTGACCGTCTTGTTCATCTTGTCGCTCACCACACGCCCAGTCAGCGTGCGCACCATTTTCTTGATTTCAGTCATGCTTGACCCGCCTTCTCGCGCATAATGGTCTTGACGCGGGCAATATCGCGGCGCAATTTGCCCAGGTCGGCAGTCTTGGTCGACTGCTGGGTGGCCACCTGCATACGCAATGCAAAATGGGCACGCAACAACGATTCGAGTTCCTGCTTCAGTTCAGCGGCGTTCTTGCCGCGCATTTCTTTTGTATTCATCATTCAGCTCCCGATCATGCGGGTCACGAAGGTGGTCGCGATCGGCAGCTTGGCCGCGGCCAGGCGGAACGCCTCGCGAGCCAGCGTTTCGTTCACGCCATCCATCTCGTATAACACCTTGCCCGGCTGGATTTCAGCGACGTAGTATTCCGGTGCACCTTTACCGTTACCCATACGCACTTCGGCCGGCTTACGGGAAATCGGCTTGTCCGGGAAAATACGGATCCAGATGCGACCGCCGCGTTTAATGTGACGCGTCATGGCACGACGTGCAGCTTCAATCTGACGCGCTGTCAATCGACCGCGACCAACCGCCTTCAGGCCGAAGTCACCAAAGCTCACGTCGGCACCACGGGTCGCCAGACCGGTGTTACGGCCCTTCTGTTCCTTACGGAATTTTCTTCTAGCTGGCTGCAGCATGTTTCACTCCTGATTTCTTGCCGCGCTTTTCCTGTTCGGCTGCCGCAGGCTGTTCGCTACGGTTCAGCGCATCACCCTTGTACACCCACACCTTGATACCGATGATGCCGTAGGTGGTCTTCGCTTCGGCAAAGCCATAATCGATTTCGGCGCGCAGCGTGTGCAATGGCACACGACCTTCTCGGTACCACTCGGTACGGGCAATTTCCGCACCGTTCAAACGGCCGGAGCTCATGATCTTGATGCCCTGCGCACCCAGACGCATGGCATTCTGCATGGCACGCTTCATCGCACGGCGGAACATCACGCGCTTTTCAAGCTGCTGCGCAATGCCGTCAGCAATGATCTGCGCGTCCGTCTCGGGCTTGCGCACTTCTTCAATGTTGACGTGCACCGGCACGGTCATCAGGCGCGCCAGTTCACTGCGCAGCACTTCGATGTCTTCGCCTTTTTTGCCAATGACCACACCAGGGCGGCCGCTGAAAATCGTGATGCGTGCATTTTTGGCCGGGCGCTCGATCAGCACCTTGGAAACCGACGCATGGGCGAGTTTCTTTTTCAGGTAATCGCGAACCTTGATATCTTCCAGCAGGGTGCTGGCGAAATTACGGTTCGAGCCATACCATTTCGCCGTCCAGATACGCTGAACACCAAGACGGAACCCAATCGGATGTATTTTTTGTCCCATGGCGCTTCCTTAATCCCCAACCGTCACGCTGATGTGACAAGTCGGTTTGCTAATACGATTGCCGCGGCCTTTGGCACGGGCAGTAAAACGCTTCAGCACCGCACCCTGGTCAACACAGATCGTCTTGACTTTCAGAGTGTCGATGTCGGCACCTTCATTGTGCTCGGCATTGGCGATCGCCGACTCAAGCACTTTCTTGATGATGCCCGCACCTTTTTTGGGGCTGAAGGCCAGGATATTCAACGCCTTTTCCACGCGTAGGCCACGGATCTGGTCAGCAACCAGGCGGCCTTTCTGTGCGGACAGGCGGGTACCACGCAAAATCGCAGAAATTTCCATCATGCGCTCCTTATTTCTTCGCCTTCTTGTCCGCAACGTGGCCCTTGAAGGTACGCGTCAGGGAAAACTCACCCAATTTATGGCCGACCATGTTCTCGGTCACGAAGACCGGCACATGCTGACGGCCGTTATGCACCTCAATCGTCAGGCCGATGAAATCGGGCAACACGGTGGAACGACGCGACCAGGTCTTGATCGGACGCTTGTCGTTGGAGCCGCGAACGGCTTCAATCTTTTTCAGCAGGTGGCCGTCTACAAAGGGGCCTTTTTTAATTGAACGTGCCATATCTTTCTACCTCAATCAGCGCGCGTTGCGGCGGCGGACGATCATGTTGGAGGTGCGCTTGTTGCTGCGGGTACGGTAACCCTTGGTCGGCGTGCCCCACGGGCTGACCGGATGACGACCAGCAGCGGTACGACCTTCACCACCACCATGCGGGTGGTCACAGGGGTTCATCACCACACCGCGCACCGTCGGACGGATGCCGCGCCAGCGGTTGGCGCCGGCCTTGCCGATCGAACGCAGGCTGTGCTCTTCGTTGCCCACTTCGCCCAGCGTAGCGCGACAGTCGACATGGACCTTGCGAATTTCACCGGAGCGCAGACGCAGTTGGGCGTAAACACCTTCGCGCGCCAGCAGCTGAACCGAGGTGCCCGCAGAACGCGCGATTTGCGCACCCTTGCCCGGCATCATCTCGACGCAATGCACCGTGCTGCCGACCGCAATGCTGCGCACCGGCAAACAGTTGCCCGCCTTGATCGGCGCCTCGGCACCACTCACCAACTGCGAACCCACCGTCACGCCACGGGGCGCTATGATGTAACGACGCTCACCATCGGCGTAACACAGCAACGCCAGATGCGCCGAACGGTTGGGGTCATATTCAAGATGCTCGACCTTGGCAGGAATTCCGTCCTTGTTGCGGCGGAAATCAACCACCCGGTAATGCTGCTTGTGGCCGCCACCCTTGTGACGCACCGTGATATGGCCATTGTTGTTACGACCCGAACCACGCTTCTTCGGCTCGAGCAGCGCCGCAACCGGCTTGCCCTTATGCAGGCCTTCTGTAACGACCTTGACGACCGCACGACGGCCGGCAGAGGTAGGTTTGACTTTAATCAGTGCCATGGTGATCTCCCTTACTGACCGGACGTGAAGTCGATGTCCTGACCCGGCTTCAGGGTGACATACGCTTTTTTCCAATTGTCACGACGACCCGTGACGCGACCGGAGCGCTTGACCTTGCCCTTGACGTTCAGCACCTGCACACCCGCCACTTCAACCTTGAACAAACTGGCGACAGCGGCGCCGATTTCCTGCTTGGTCGCGTCGGGCAGCACACGAAAAACAACCTGATTCAGCTTGTCGGCAATGCGCGTGCTCTTTTCGGAGATCACCGGCGCGAGAATGACTTTGAGCAGACGCTCTTGACTGATCGCACCCATTACACCATCTCCTCAAACTGCTTGACCGCCGCTTTGGTGATCAACACATTACCGAACTTGACCAGGCTCCACGGATCCGCCTGGTGCGGCTCAACCACATAGACATTCGGCAGATTGCGCGACGACAGCCACAGGTTGTCGTCCACGCTGTCCGCAATGATCATGACCTTGCCGTAACCCATCGACTTCAACCGGTCGGCAAGCAGCTTGGTCTTGGGCGATTCGACGCCCAGGCTTTCCACCACCTTGAGCTTGCCCTCGCGCGCCAGCTGCGACAGGATGGTCGCCAGGCCCGCCCGATACATCTTGCGGTTGACCTTATGGCTGAAGTTCTCGTTCGGCTTGTTCGGGAAGGTCACACCGCCCCCGCGCCAGATCGGGCTCGAGGTACGGCCAGAACGTGCACGGCCAGTGCCCTTCTGGCGCCACGGCTTGTGCGTGGACGCAGTCACTTCGGCACGCGTCTGCTGCGCACGGTTACCGCTACGCGCATTCGCCTGGAACGCCGTCACCACCTGGTGAACCAGCGCTTCGTTGTAATCGCGACCAAAAGTTTCATCGGAGGCAGCCACGCTGGCCACCTGCTGACCCTGATCATTAATGACGGTCAAATCCATTAGGCACCCCCTTTCACTGCCGGGCGCACCACGACATGACCACCCTTGGAACCCGGAACGGCACCTTTCAACAGCACCAGACCACGCTCAGCATCGACACGCACCACTTCCAGATTCTGCTTGGTGCAGGTCACCGCGCCCATATGGCCCGACATCCGCTTGCCCGGGAACACACGACCCGGATCCTGCGCCATGCCAATGGAACCCGGCACGTTATGCGAACGCGAGTTACCGTGCGTAGCACGCTGCGACTTGAAGTTGTGGCGCTTGATGGTGCCCGCAAAGCCCTTGCCCTGCGTCACACCGGTAACGTCCACCTTCTGGCCGGCCTGGAACAGGTCGACCGACACGGTGGCGCCAGCCTGATATTGGGAGGCAACCTCGGCCGACACACGGAATTCGCGCAGCAGTTCGCCCGCATCCACGCCCGCCTTGGCAAAGTGTCCGGCTTCCGCCTTGCTGACACGGCTATTGCGGCGGCTGCCATAGGCGAGCTGCACAGCGGAATAGCCATCAATTTCTGACGTGCGCACTTGCGTCACACGATTGTTTGACATTTCCAGCACCGTCACCGGAACGGACGCGCCGCTCTCGGTGAAAATGCGGGTCATGCCGACCTTGCGGCCAACGAGCCCGATACTCATCTTTGTATTTCCTATCTCAAGCCGGCAGCAAGAACCGCCAGCGAGGGTTGTAGGTGCCGATTACAATTGACCGGCGACTTGGTACAGCTGAAGGGGCAGCATTATAACCATGCCGCCCACTTTTTACAACTTGATTTCGACGTCGACGCCAGCAGGCAGATCCAGCTTCATCAGGGCATCAACCGTCTTGTCGGTCGGATCCATGATGTCCATCAGCCGGCGATGGGTACGGATTTCAAACTGATCGCGCGAGGTTTTATTGACGTGCGGCGAACGCAGCACGTCAAAACGTTCGATCGAGGTCGGTAGCGGGACCGGGCCCTTGACCACGGCGCCGGTGCGTTTGGCCGTTTCCACGATTTCGAGCGCCGACTGGTCGATCAGTTTGTAGTCAAACGCCTTCAGGCGGATACGGATTTTCTGGTTTGTCATCGTTTGAACCTTATTCTTCGATCTTGGCCACGACGCCCGCACCGACGGTGCGGCCGCCTTCGCGGATGGCGAAACGCAGACCTTCGTCCATGGCGATCGGCTGAATCAGCGATACCTTGATGCTGACGTTGTCGCCAGGCATCACCATCTCGGTACCCGCCGGCAACTCGATGCTGCCCGTGACGTCGGTGGTGCGGAAGTAGAACTGCGGACGGTAGCCGTTGAAGAACGGGGTGTGACGGCCACCTTCGTCTTTCGACAGCACGTAAATCTCGGCAGAGAACTTGGTGTGCGGCTTGATGGAGCCCGGCTTGGCCAGCACCTGGCCGCGCTGGACTTCTTCACGCTTGGTGCCGCGCAGCAGGACGCCCACGTTGTCGCCTGCCTGACCCTGGTCGAGCAGTTTGCGGAACATCTCGACGCCGGTGCAGGTGGTCTTGACGGTTGGGACGATGCCGACGATTTCGATTTCTTCACCAACCTTGATGACGCCGCGCTCGACACGACCGGTGACGACAGTGCCGCGACCGGAGATGGAGAAGACGTCTTCAACAGGCATCAGGAAGGGACGGTCAATGGCACGCTCGGGCTCGGGGATGTAGTTGTCCAGCGCGTCGGCCAGCTTCATGATGCTGGGCTCGCCGATGTCGCTCTGGT
>JAIBFE010000077.1 GCA_019459705.1 Thiobacillus sp.
TCAACAACGTGCTGTGTTTTCCGTTCATTTTCCGCGGAGCGCTCGTCGCGCGTGACAAACAGATCACCGAGGCCATGCTGATCGCCGCGGTGCATGCTCTGGATTAACTCGCGCGCGTGCCGGTGCCCGCTTCGGTGTTGAAGTCCTATAAGCTCACGAAGCTGAAATTCGGTCCGGACTACATCCTGCCCAAGCCGATCGACCCGCGCCTGGCCCAGCGCGTGCCGCAGGCCGTGGCGAAGGCGGCGAAGGCCACGACGAGGAAGCCCGCAGTGAAGAAGAGCGTGGCGAAGAACACCGCGACGAAGCAGGCGACCAAGGCGCCGGTGAAGAAGGCCAAGGCGCCCGCCAAGCGCCGCTAACCGCCAGCCCGACACCGAACCGTGCCGTGAAACCGATCGCGCGCCCCGTTTATCTCAATCTGTTCCGTATTCATCTGCCGCTGGCCGGCTGGGTGTCGATCCTGCATCGGGTGTCGGGCGTGCTCCTGTTTGTGGCCTTGCCGCTGGGGGTGTGGGGCCTGTCGGTGTCGCTGGCGGATGAAAGCGGTTTTCGACGCATCGCCGACTGGATGACGCATCCGCTGGCCCGGCTGGTTCTGCTCGGTTTGATCTGGGCGTTTGCCCATCATGTCTTTGCCGGCGTGCGGCATCTGGCGCTGGATGTGCATTGGGGCACCGACCTGAAACATGCGCGGCAGAGCAGCCTCGCGGTCCTGCTGGCAAGCGGGCTGGTCACGCTGCTGGCCGCCTGGAGGCTGTTCGCATGAAGTCCCCCACCGGCTCGCATACCGGTACCGGCAGCTGGCTGCTCCAGCGCGCCACCGCGGTGGTGCTGGCGCTGGCCTTGCCCGCGTTGATGCTTTATTTTCTCGCCGCGCTGCCGACCGATTTCATCGGCTGGCAGGCACTGTTCGCGCCGCTGTGGCTGCGCGTGGGGATGCTGCTTGCGGCTGCGGCCCTCGCGCTGCACGCATGGGTGGGAATGCGCGATCTCTGCATGGACTATGTCCGCCCGACCGGGCTGCGCCTGGCCTTGTACCTGGCGGTGATCGTCATTCTGGCCGGCAGTGTGACGTGGCTCGCCGCCAGCTTGTGGAGCGCGGCATGAACACGCGCCGCTTCGACGCCCTCATCATCGGCGGCGGCGGCGCTGGCCTGCGTGCGGCATTGCAGCTGGCGCGCTCGGACTACAAGGTCGCCGTGGTGTCGAAAGTCTTTCCCACGCGTTCGCACACGGTGTCGGCGCAGGGCGGCATCACGGCCGCACTCGCCAACGTCGACGACGACCGCTGGGAATGGCACATGTACGACACGGTCAAGGGTGGCGACTGGCTCGGCGACCAGGACGCGATCGAGTTCATGTGCCGGGAGGCGGCGTCCGCCGTCTACGAACTCGAACACATGGGGCTGCCGTTTTCACGGCTGGACAACGGCAAGATCTACCAGCGGCCGTTCGGCGGCCAGTCGAAAAATTTCGGCGGCGAGCAGGCCACCCGCACCTGCGCCGCCGCCGACCGCACCGGCCACGCGCTGTTGCACACCCTGTACCAGCAGAACATCGCCCACCGCACCCAGTTCTTCGACGAATATTTCGCGCTCGACCTGATGCGCGATGCCGAGGGGTATTGTCTGGGCGTCACCGCCATCAGCATCGAAACCGGCGAGCCGCTCCTGATCGAGGCGCGTACCACGCTCCTGGCCACTGGCGGGGCAGGGCGGGTGTTCTGGAACAGCAGCAATGCCATGATCAACACCGGCGACGGCCTCGGCATGGTGCTGCGCGCCGGCCTGCCGCTGCAGGACATGGAGTTCTGGCAGTTCCATCCCACCGGGATTGCCGGCGTCGGCTGCCTCATCACCGAAGGCGTGCGCGGCGAGGGTGGCTACCTGCTGAATAAAAACGGCGAACGCTTCATGGAGCGTTACGCGCCGCAAGCGAAGGACCTCGCCGGCCGCGACGTGGTGGCGCGCGCCATCGCCATCGAAATCGCCGAGGGCCGCGGCTGTGGACCGCACGGAGATTACGTCGACATCAAGCTCGATCACCTGGGCGAGACACTCATTGCCGAGAAACTGCCGGGCATTCGCGACCTGTCGATCCGCTTCGCCGGCGTCGACCCCGTCAATGCCCCCATCCCGGTCGCGCCTACCGCGCATTACATGATGGGCGGCATTCCCACCAACCTGCATGGCCAGGTCGTCGCTCCGGCGCACTTCGGTCCCGAGGAGCCGGTGCCGGGCCTGTATGCCGTCGGCGAATGCGCCTGCGTCTCGGTGCACGGCGCCAACCGCCTGGGCGGAAACTCGCTGCTCGACCTGATCGTGTTCGGCCGCGCTGCGGGTTTGCATATGCTGGAGTATTTGCGCGAGAACCCCTATTCGCGAACGCTGCCGGAGCATGCGGCCGAAGCGAGCCAGGCGCGGCTTGCACGCTGGGACCGCCCCGGCAGCGAACGCGTGGCCGCCATCACCGACGACCTCAGGCGCATGATGCAGACGCATGCCGGCGTGTTCCGCACCGACGCGGTATTGCGCGAGGGACTGGAAAAGCTGGACGCACTGGAGGAACGCCTGGCGCACGCCGGTTTGCAGGACACCAGCCGCGTCTTCAACACCGCGCGTATCGAGGCGCTGGAACTGGAGAACCTGATCGGTGTGGCGCGGGCGACGCTGCTGTCGGCGATCCACCGCACCGAGAGCCGCGGCGCTCACACACGGGAGGATTTTCCCGGGCGCGACGACGAGCGTTGGCTCAAGCACACGCTGTACTCGCGGGAGGGGGATCAGGTGGACGCAAAGCCGGTGCGGCTGAAGCCGTTGACGGTGGAGTCGATTCGGCCGAAGGAGAGGGTGTATTGATGAAATTCCGCCTCTACCGCTACTCCCCCGAATCCGGCGAAAAGCCGTTCATGCAGGATGTCGAACTCGACATCGACCCCGCCGGCAAGATGCTGCTCGACGCCCTGCTGGCGATCAAGGCGCAGGACGAAACGCTCTCGCTGCGCCGCTCCTGTCGCGAAGGCGTGTGCGGCTCGGATGCGGTGAACGTCAACGGCCGCAACCGGCTGGCGTGCATCACGCCGCTGTCCGAGCTGAAGCAGCCGATCGAGGTACGGCCGCTGCCGGGGCTGCCGGTGATTCGCGACCTGATCGTCGACATGGAGCCGTTCTACAAGCAGTACCGTTCGATCAAGCCCTGGCTGATCAACGACGCACCGGAACCTGAGGTCGAGCGCTTGCAGAGCCCGGCTGACCGTGCGCTGCTCGACGGCGCCTACGAGTGCATCCTGTGCGCCTGCTGCACGACCTCGTGCCCCTCGTTCTGGTGGAATCCGGAGACCTTCGTCGGTCCGGCGGGGCTGCTGCAGGCCTACCGCTTCATCGCCGATTCGCGCGACGAGGCGACTGCCACGCGGCTCGACAATCTGGAGGATCCGTACCGCCTGTATCGCTGCCGCGGCATCATGAACTGCGTGGACGCCTGCCCCAAGGGATTGAACCCGACGGCAGCGATCGGGCGCATCAAGTCGCTGCTGCACGACCTCGTGGCACTGGTTCTGGTGGAATCCGGAGACCTTCGTCGGTCCGGCGGGGCTGCTGCAGGCCTACCGCTTCATCGCCGATTCGCGC
>JAIBFE010000084.1 GCA_019459705.1 Thiobacillus sp.
CCGCGCGCCGCCCGCCAGTTGCTGAATCATCGGATGGGTCTGCTTGCCGGAGATCAGACTTTGCAGTTCGGTCTCGGCCTCCCTGAATTGGCGCGCCCGGATCAGTGCGGTAGCAAGGCCATAGCGGGCGGCGGTTTCGCTGCTGTAGCGTTTTTCCTTCAGTGCATTGCGCGCGGCCAGCACGGCGTCCTGCGGACTGTCTTCCTGCGCCCGCAGGCGAGCGCGCACCAGCTGGAAATCAAGGCTGTCAGCCACTTGCTGGTAGGGCGCGGATTCGCTGCGCGCCTCCATGTCGGCGATACGGTCGGACGTGAGCGGGTGGGTGCGCAGATAGGCTGGCGCGCTGGTGTCGTAAAAGCGGTTGGCGCGCTGCAGGCGGTTGAAAAAGCCGCTCATGCCGCGCGGGTCGTAATCGGCCCGGGTGAGCATCTCGTAACCCAGGCGGTCGGCCTCGCGCTCGTAGTCGCGGCTGTAGTTGAGCTGGTTCTGGATAGAGTAGGCCTGGGTAGTGGCGATGGCTGCGCTTGCCACATTGGCGTTGGAGCGCGACGCCAGAAGCGCCAGCGCCAGTGCGGCCATGGTCGGCCAGTAGCTCTGGCTTTGCGCCGCAACCATGCGTGCGATGTGGTCCTGCGTGACGTGGGCGATCTCATGGGCAACCACGCTGGCGAGCTCGGATTCGTTTTGCGCGGAAAGCAGCAGGCCCGTGTGCACGCCGATGTTGCCGCCCGGCATGGCAAAGGCGTTGATGCTGGGGTCGTTGACGACGAAGAAGGTGAATTCGCGCTGGTTGCGCGTGCTGACCGAGACCAGCTTGTAGCCGAGCTGGTTGAGATAGTCCTCGATTTCGGGGTCGTCCAGATAGCGCGGGTCGGCGTAGACGTCGCGCATGATGGCGCGCCCCAGCGCCTGTTCTTCCTGGTCGGAAAAGTATTGCCGTGATACCTCGCCCAGATCAGGCAGGTCGGCAGCCAGAACCGGTTGAACGGCCAGGGTGATTGCGAGCAGCGTGCGCAGCATCAGCAGCAACGTGGGATGGGGGCGGACAAGGTCATTTCGATTACGATGCGCAGATTGTCTACAAGGTTCCTGAACATGAGCGATTTCACCCATTTTGATGAACGCGGCCGTGCGGTCATGGTCGATGTGGCAGGCAAGGACGACACCCGGCGCGTCGCCGTGGCAAGCGGGCGCATCAGCATGTTACCCGATACCCTGGCGCGCATTCTTGGTGGCCAGGCGGCCAAGGGCGATGTGCTGGGTATCGCGCGCATTGCTGCGATCCAGGCGACCAAGCGCACCGCCGAACTGATTCCGTTGTGCCACCCGATTGCGTTGACGAAGGTGAGCGTGGAATTCAGTCACGACGAGACCGAATCGTGGATTGCCTGCACGGTGACCGCCGAGACGGTCGGCAAGACCGGGGTGGAAATGGAGGCGCTGACCGGCGTGTCGGTTGCGCTGCTGACGATCTACGACATGTGCAAGGCGGTCGATCGCGGCATGCAGATGGGCGACATCCGGTTGCTGGAAAAGCAGGGCGGCCGCTCCGGGCACTGGCGGGCCTAGTCAAAACGTCATCTTGTGCCGGCTTGGCGCCGCGGCAAGATAGGGTGGTGGAAACAATCGAATAGTCTTATGCGTTTTTTTAGATTCCTGCTGTTGGGGATGTGGGTCTGTGCGTTCGCGGTACGGGCCGATTTGCCTGACCATCAGGTTTTTCCAGCCTACGGGCAGCAGTTGCTGTTATGGGCGGTGTCCGAGCGCGGCCGCACCGAGCCCGAGGTGCAGGCTGCGCAGAAACTGGCAGACCAGGGAGTGGAAACCTGGTTGCTCGATCTTGTTGCGGCCTATTTTCTGCCGCAGCTTGCAAGCAGCATGGACGCTGTGCCGCCGCAGGACCTGGTCGGTTTGCTGCGCGCCGCGCAGGCGAGTGGCAAGCGGGTTGCCGTGGCGGCGGTGTCTCGTGCGGCCGTGCCGGTGCTGCGGGCCGCGGCCGCGCTCGATCCTGTCGAGCGGCAGCGCCTGTGCGTGATGTTGATGTATCCCAATCTCTACACCGTGGTCGAGCCGCTGGCCGAGCCGGATTTCCTGATAGTGGGGAGTCTGGCCGGATTGCGCGTGCAGGTGCTGCAGCCGCGCCGTTCGGCCGCCACGCCATGGCTGCCCGGGCTGCTGGACCATCTGGCGCGGCAGGGGGCGGTGACCCGCTACGTGATTCTGGAAAACCTGCGCGAAGGCTGGTGGGCGCGCGAGACGCCGACCGAATTCGAAATGGCCGAAAGCCGCCGCATGGATGCCATGCTGCTGCGTGAATTGAATAACGGGGGATGCAAATGAAACGATGGCTGGGTGTGGGCATGTTGGCGCTGGTGCTGGCGGGGGCCGCCCATGCCGCCGGACTCGAGGCGCGCTCCGCAACATCGGCTCCGGAGCTGAGGGCGAGCGATCTGATGGGGGCCTCCAGGACCCTGGCCGACTATCGCGGCAAGGTGGTGCTGCTCAATTTCTGGGCGTCGTGGTGCCCGCCCTGCCTGCGCGAAATGCCGTCGATGGAGCGCTTGCGCGTGAAGATGGCGGGGCGCCCGCTGGCCATTGTCGCGCTCGACAGCGCCGAAACCGCGGACGAGGTGAATGCCTTTCTGTCCAGAATGAAGCTCGGCTTTCCAATTCTGCTCGATCCGGATGGCAGCAACACCAAGCGCTGGAAAGTGTTCGCTCTGCCCACGACCTTCCTGCTGGATGCCGAAGGACGCGTGCGCTATGTGCTCACCGGGCCGACCGAGTGGGACGAAGGCGAGGCGCTTGGTGCGGTGGAGTCGTTGCTGGACGAGATGTCGGTAACGGCGAAGTAGTCGGAACCCGGCGTTTAACCCCTCAATAAAAAAGGATTTTTATTAGAATGGCTTATAGGGATATCAGCCGTTTTACTTGCCATGCGGACGCTTAAAAGGGCAAAATATCAGAGTATTCGGAATGATTAATATACAGCCGTCCCTGCAGCATCCAGTGCCGATGCGCTGGCGCTGTTTCCAGCAGTCACCTAGTGTTATATCCGGGTAGGGAAATACGACTCCTGAATAAGGAGCCGTGGGGACAATTTTGAACCTAGAGGCCGCATGAACGCCAAGATCAAACTCTAAAATCACGACGCGCAGGAAATCAAGTACACCACCTGTTACATGTGCGCCTGCCGCTGTGGCATCAAAGTGACGCTGGAGGACAACAAGGTCCGCTTCATCCAGGGTAACCGCAATCACCCCACCAACCAGGGCGTGTTGTGCGCCAAGGGCTCGGCCGGGATCATGAAGCAGTATTCCACCGCCAAGCTGACCCAGCCCCTGATGCGCAAACCGGGCACCGAGCGCGGCGAAGGCATCTACGAGCCGATTTCCTGGGAACAGGCGCTCGACGTGCTGACCGATCGCCTGGAAGAGATCCGCGCGACCGACCCCTCCAAGCTGGGCTACTTCACCGGGCGCGACCAGATGCAGGCGCTCACGGGTCTGTGGGCGCAGCAGTTCGGCACCCCCAACTGGTCGGCGCACGGCGGTTTCTGCTCGGTGAACATGGCCGCGGCTGGCCTCTATTCGATTGGCTTCTCGTTCTGGGAATTCGGCGCGCCCGACTGGGATTACGCCAAATATTTCCTGATGTGGGGCGTGGCGGAAGACCATTCGTCCAACCCGATCAAGATCGGCCTGGAAAAGTTGAAGCGCAAGGGCGGAAAGTTCGTCACCGTCAACCCGGTGCGTACCGGCTACTCGGCGATCGCCGACGAATGGCTGCCGATCAAGCCCGGCATGGACGGCCTCCTGGCGATGTCGATGGTGCACGTGCTGCTGAAGCATGAAAAGTTCGACTACGAATTCCTGGTGCGCTACACCAACGCCTCCTGGCTGGTGGTGCAGACGCCGGGGCAGAAGGGCGACGGCCTGTTCCTGCGCGATGAAAACGACCATCCGCTGATCTGGGATATCGACAAGGAAGCGTTCCGCAATGGCATTGATGGCGATATCGCCCCAGCGCTGTTCGGCGAGTACGTGGCGCCGGACGGCCGCCGCGTCAAGACCGTGATGTCGCTGATGGTCGAGCGCTATCTCGACGAGCGCTACGCGCCGGAAAACGTCGCGCTGGAATGCGGCCTGCCGGCCGAGACCATCGAGCGCATCGCGCTGGAAATGGCGCACATCGCGTTCAAGGAGACGGTCGAACTGCCGATCGAATGGACCGACGTGTGGGGCCGCAAGCACGACAAAGTCGTCGGCCGCCCGGTGGCGATGTACGCGATGCGCGGCATCGCTGCGCATTCCAACGGCTTCCATTCCTGCCGCGCGATCCACATGATCCAGATGCTGCTGGGCGCGCTCGACGCGCCGGGAAACCTT
>JAIBFE010000102.1 GCA_019459705.1 Thiobacillus sp.
ACAAATGGCCCTCGCGGGTATCGAGGATGAACGCCCGCCCCCCGCCCTTGCTGCCCTCGGCGCCGGCCAGCGGCAAGGCCTGATAGCGTCCATCATCGGCATGGCTGGCCGCCGATATCGCAAGCCAGCCCAGCAGAATCCATCCTGTCCTCATCGCGTCTCCTTCACTTGAAAAGCGCTGTTACCGCAGCCGCATCCAGCACGTATTCATGGTTGCAGATCTCGTCGTGCACCCGGATTTCACCCTGCTCGGCGATGATGGCCTCGCATTCCGCCTGCCCCACGCTGCGCAGCATGGAATAAATCTTGGCCGGATCATACGGGCAGTGATAGCTGACCGGGCGCGGATCGTATATGCGCACATCCTCTTCCGGAAACAGCCGTTCGATCAGCTTGATCGCGCCGAGACCGAGAAGCTCGTCTGGCCGTACGGTATCCGCCAGGATCTGCAGCCGGTTCCAGCCGTCGGGATCGCGTGCACTCGCCCCCGGCAGTGCCTGCAGGAAGAGGCCCGCTGCCATCTCGTGACTGGCTGCCAGCCACAGGCGGGTCGGTGTCTGCTCGGACTGCTCCAGATAATGCTCGAAAACGGCCGCCAGGGTCTCGCCCTGCAACGGCACATGGCTCTGGTAGGGCTGGCGCATCTCGGCGGTATCGAGCGTCAGGGTCAGCGCGCCTTCGCCCAGCAGGGCCGGCAAGCTGCCGGCGGACAGTTTCGCAACCGTGCGCGCCATGCCGCGCAATCGCAACTGCTCGTCGCAATCCATCACCAGTAGCGACACCTCCCCTTCGCCGCGCAGCTGGAAGGTGAGGCGCCCCGCCTGCTTGAGGTTGGCAGTGATCAGCGTGGTCACCACGGCCAGCTGCCCCAGAAGCTCGAGCGCAGGCTCGGGGTAGTCGCGCCCCGCGAGCATCTCGCGCCAGGCAGAGCCCAGTTGCACCCAGACGCCGCGTATGTCGAGCTGCTCGAACAGGAAACTGCGCACCCGGCTGGGTGGGGCGTGCGCCGGAATCGGCTCATCCACCGTGCTCAATTGAGTTGCACCCGCTCACCCCAGGGCACGGTGCCCTTGCCCTTGACCAGCCAGATCACCGGGTAATTCGGCGACAGCTTGGGGAAGTCACCCTCGGCGTCGGTGAAGTACACCAGCATGTTTGGACTGCGGTTTTCCTGTTCGACCCAGTCGAACACCGGGCGGAAATCGGTGCCGCCGCCGCCTTCCATTTCGGCTGGCAGTTGCATGGTGTCCCACGGCTCGAATTCCCACGGCGCCTTTTCGGCCACATGGTTATCGCATGCCAGCAGCGTCACCCTGGCGCGTACCTGGCCTTTCAGCGCATCGAGTTCGGTGACGAATTCACGCAACTCGTCGTCGCTGATCGAGCCGCTGGTATCGACCGCAGCAATGACCTCCAGTCCCTCGCTCGACAGGCGCGGCAACAACGCGTCGCCTTCGCGCCGCGACGGCCGCCGCCACGAATAATCGTCGCGCTGGTTGACCGCAAAGAAGCGTGCCAGGAGCGCACGCCACGGCAGGCTGGGCGCCAGGAGGCCGTCGACCCAGCGCATCATCGACTGCGACAGCTTGCCGGCCTGGCGCGCGGCCTGGGCGGCGGCGGCCAGCCGATTCTTCCACTGTTCGGCGAGTTCCTCGCGCTCGGACGGCGACAGTTCGTTCGGCTTCTGCGAGGCCTGGCTGCCACTGCCCTCTTTTTCCTCGGCTTCGCTCTGGCCCTCCTTGCCCTGGCCGCCCGCTTCGCCGGCGTCGGGGTTGTCCTGGCGCTGGTTATCGTCGGGACTCGCGCCCGATTCGTTGTCGTTATCGAACAGGTGCTGGTCGAAGGATTCTTCCGGCGTGTCCTCGGGAATCAGCGGATAGATTTCCTCTGCCGACAGCGTCATGAAATTCTGGTCGGCGAGAATGCCGTGCAGCGGCGGCTTCAGTCCTTCCTCGATCAGGATGAGGTTGACCGCATGGTCGCAGGCCACGTCCCAGCGCCGCTTCACCCGATGATTGCGGCGGTGCGGATGGCCCATCGCGCAATGCATCGCCTCGTGCGCGAGGATGAACTGCGTCTGCGCCAGCGATAAATTCTCGACAAACTTGGGATTGAAATAGAAGGCCTGCGCGTCGGTGCCGGTGGTGGTGCACCATTCGCCACCGACCTTCAGCGGCAGGTGCATCACCAGCGCACCGAGAAACGGGCGCTCCATGATGAGCCGGGTGCGCGCGGCAGCCAGCTTGGTCAGGATGGGCTGCAGTGCGTCAGGCTGCTCAGTGCTCATATAGAACCAGGTCGGTGATGCTGTTGGCCCATTCGGCGAACGCCGGCACGGCAAACAGCGGCCGCCCGACGGCGCGATGGAGATCGCTCACCAGCATCACGCCCATTTCGCGCTGCGGGAAGCGCTGCGCGTATTTGAGGATATTGCCGTACACCGCGGAGGCGTTGCCGCTGTCAGCCGCCTGCAAGGCCTTGCGAACCAGTGCTGCGGCAACGCCGTATTGCAGATCGATACCTTCGGGCACCTCGGCAGCCTCACCGGCAATGATGGCGTCGATGTCGGGCATCTGCGCCATGTTGTCGACGAAGGTTTTCAGTTCCAGCCCGGCCGACTGGCCGACACAGGCCATCAGCGCATCGGCCAGGAGCTCGGTCCTGTCGAATTTCTGCAGCGCGCGGTGGGCATATTCCCACGAGCGCGGGCTGGGGAAGGCGATCGGCGTGTGCGCCGGATCGAAGCTGAACAGCAGGTCGGGACGGAAGCGCAGGAAGGCGATCTCGCGCGGGTCGATGTCCTCGGTGTGCGCCCAGTCCACCCAGTCGTCCAGATTCACTTCGACCTCATAGTGAGTGAAACGGTTGGCCAGCGGCGCCGGCATCGCATAGGTCACCCCGCGGTCGCCCTGGCGGTTGCCGGCGGCAAAAATCACCCAGCCTTCAGGCACCTTGTATTCACCGAGGCGGCGGTCGAGAATCAGCTGGTAGGCGGCGGCCGATACGGTCGGCGGCGCCGAGGTGATTTCATCGAGGAACAGGATGCCCGAGGGGCCATGGCGTTCCGCATCCGGCAGCACCGCGGGAATCGACCATTCGACCAGCTGGCCGCTGCGGAACGGGATGCCGCGCAGGTCGGTCGGCTCCATCTGCGACAGACGAATGTCGATCAGCGGTACGCCGTGCTGCTGCGAAATCTTGGCGACGATCTGTGACTTGCCCACGCCGGGCGGGCCCCACAACATCACCGGCGTGTGGTGGCCGTCGGCGGCGCTTTCAAATTCGCGGTCGAGGATGGTTTCGATGTGTGAAGGGCGCATGGTCGATCAAAACTACGATAGGGCCTTGAATGATAAACGCTGGCGCGCCCGGCTTCCACTCGTAATAGAGTAAGGCCGTGGTTGTAAAGCCACTAAAGCCCTAAAGGACTCTGATCCACTACGTGCCAAAGCACGTGTGGAATCGTATGCGGCAACAACCACGCTCCACTTTCGCCCTTGCTCGAAGTGGGGAGATTTTGTTACCGTGGAACGAACCAGACTGATTGGATGCAGCATGAATTTTTGCAGTGAATGTGGCGGCGCCGTGTCGCTGCGCGTGCCCAGCGGCGACCACCTGCCGCGCCACATATGCCCCGACTGCGGCACCATCCATTACCAGAACCCCAAGATGGTGGTCGGCTGCATCCCGGAATGGGAAGACAAGGTGCTGCTGTGCCGCCGCGCCATCGAACCCAAATACGGATTGTGGACGCTGCCTGCGGGCTTCATGGAAAACGGCGAGACCACGCTCGAGGGCGCGGCGCGTGAAACCCGGGAAGAAGCCGGCGCCCGCATCGAGATGGGCGGGCTGTACACCCTGTACAACCTGCCGCACATCAATCAGGTGTATTTCATGTTCCGCGCCAGGCTGCTCGACCTGGATTTTCAACCGGGCATCGAATCACTGGAAGCGCGGCTATTCACCGAAGCCGAAATCCCCTGGGACGAGATTGCGTTCCGCACCGTGCGTGCAACGCTCGAGCAATATTTCAGCGACCGGCGTGCCGGCGCGTTCGATTTTCACTTCGGCGATATCCGCACGCGCTGAATTTTCAATCCAGCGCGGCCTCAGGCGGCAACGGCGAACTGCTCCCGCCCCACCACATCCATGCCCACGCGCAGCCAGCCCTCGTGGCTTTCCTGCACCTCGCCCAGCCGCAAGCGGTAAACCGTGTCGCCGTCACGCAGCATCAATGGTGCACCCAGGCGGTAATGCGTCTGGGGAATCAACAGGTTGCTGACCCCCTGATCGGCATGCGTCATGGGCATGAACACGGCCCAGGTCTTTTCCAGCGGCACGCCGCCCTGCATATCCGGATCGAAATAGACTTCCACCCGCTTGGGATGGCGCGACAGGCGCTGCGTGCCAACCAGGTTCTGCCCGTCTTCCTCGCGATTCCAGCGGATCGCCAGCAATTGCCAGACGTTCTCCGACGGATCCCAGCTCACCGCCACCAGGCGGCCATGCGGCAGCGTTGCTGCGTCGGACAGGGCAAACCCCATGCCCTCCGTGCTCTCGTCACGCAGCATCCAGGGCTCCAGGGCCGGACGCCCCTTGGCCGCGTCGGGATGCGCCAATGCAGTCAGGATATTGCCCATCCCCGCCGCCACCCACACCCGTCCGAAGCGATGCGTGCGTTGACGGTTGCGGCGAATGCCGCCGCGCTCGATCAGGCTGGCCACCTGCTGGGTAAGGCCGTTGTTCGCGTCTTCGGATGATGTCTGATCAAGTGATTTCAGATAGTCGATGAGCGGGCGCAGGGCAAAGTAGCGCAGACGACGCCCCTGAACCCACTCGTCTTCCAGAACGCTGGCTCCTTCGCTCAGCGAAAGGTCCACCATATGCGTGTGCATCCCGCGCTTCGGCACGGTTTCAGGCAGCGGCAACGGTTCGTAGCCCTCGATAAGCTGCGCGATGGATTCGATTTCCTGCGTGCGGTAGCCCAGCGGATGCACCAGCCCCATCAATACCACTAGCGAGTACTCGCGTGCGCAGTGGGTGGGGCGCGCATTGATCTGCACCTCCTGCCTGGCAAACCCATCGCGCTCGATCAGGCGGTAGAGCTTGTGCACGCGGCGCCAGGCCGACGCGGCCGGATTGCGCGCCTGGTGATAGTCCCAGCGCATGACCAGGCCGGCATAGCGCAATGCACGGGTGGCGATATCCGCGACAAAGGGCTTGAGTTCCGCGCTCGCCGGCGTGCGGTACGCCTGCTTCAGCATCCCCAGCCAGGCCTCCGCCAACATCGACCAGAACACCCATGTTTCACGCCACAGCGCCTGGCGTGCCAGGCGGAACGAGGCCTGGTTGCGCACATATTGTTCGATGATGCGCAACTGCAAAGGCATGCCTGCCTCTTCCAGCTTGAGCAGCGATTTCATGCGGCCCAGCGTAGCCACTTCGTTCTCTGCGTTGAAGCGCTCCAGCCCTTCGACCAGCGCATGATGCGCGTCGTAATCCGAATCTGCCGGCAAGGTCTTCAGCCATTTCTCGGTGGCCTTCACGGAAGCGAACGGCGACCCCCCGACAGCTTTTCTGCGGCGGGCAATCGTACTCAACATATCAAAGAATTCGGTCATGGCTGGCGTCAGCGTGTTGCGGATGCCTGCTGACCAGCACCATTTATGCCAACCAGGCCGGCAGGAACGTCGATTTCAACGCATTGGTTTTGCTCGGGTTTGCTGCCCCTGCCTGCAGACAGGCGATGGCAGGCTAACGAAAACCTGACACCCGCTGTTGAAGCTGCGTCAATCTTTCCCGGCGTGCGGCCGTGCCACCCCGCTCCACCTTACAAACCGGGGTGAACCCGTTACAATGCGCGCCGTGGAAACGTGCCGAGCGGTTTGAGGCACCGGTCTTGGCCGCACTGCGCGGCAGTCGGTAGTGCAGGCCAACTTGCGTATGCAAGTTAAGCCGCGCAAGCGGCGGCCGGAACTGGAACCGGCGTGCGCATCTCCGCAAAACTGGAAGCGTGGCCGAGCGGTTTAAGGCACCGGTCTTGAAAACCGGCGATGGTGCAAGCCATCCGTGAGTTCGAATCTCACCGCTTCCGCCAAATTTATTGCCGTGCCATGAGAAAATCACCGGATGGCACGCAGCGCCCCCCTCACCCCCTCCAACCATGACCGCGACAGCGCGGGGATGACCTACGTCTATCCCGTCGTGTCGCGCCGCGCGGGCGGGGTGTCGGTGGGGATCAACCTGAATCCGAACAACGCCTGCAACTGGGCGTGCGTGTATTGCCAGGTGCCGGATCTGACGCGCGGCACGGCGCCGGAAATCGATCTGGCGCAACTGGAAACCGAACTGCGCGCGATGCTCGCCGACATCCTCCAGGGCGACTTCATGCAAACGCGGGTGCCCGAAGGCGCACGGAGGCTGAACGACATTGCGCTGTCGGGCAACGGCGAGCCGACCAGCGCCAGGGCCTTTCCACAGGTCATCGAACTGATCGGCCGGGTGATGGCGGATTTCGATCTGTCTGGCCCCGGAGGCAATCCTGAAAGAAAAACCGTCAAGCTGGTGCTGATCACCAACGGCAGCCTTGCCGACCGCCCACGGGTGCAGGGCGGGCTCGCCAAAATGGCGGCCTTGAATGGCGAGGTCTGGTTCAAGTTCGACAGCGCGACCGCTGCCGGCATGCGCACCCTCAATCAGACACGGATTTCTCCCGACAGGCAGTTCGAGCGGCTGGCCGTGGCCGCGCACCTGTGTCCGACCTGGCTGCAAACCTGCGTGTTCGCGCTGGACGGCTCGCCGCCTTCGGAACTGGAGCAGGCGGCCTATCTGGCCGCAGTGGCACGCATCCGTCAGGAAGCCATTCCGGTGCGAGGCGTGCTGCTGTATGGCCTGGCACGACCCTCGATGCAACCACAGGCGAGCCGGCTGTCTGCGCTGCCCGCCGAATGGCTCGAAGCGTTTGCAGACAAAATTCGCTCAGCCGGCCTGCCGGTGCAGGTGTCGCCATGATCCACGGCATCGGCACCGATCTGCTCGACGCCGGGCGCATTCGCAGCGGACTCGCACGCTATGGCGAGCATTATGCCGACCGCATCCTCGCCCCCGCCGAGCATGCCGGCTATTACGCCAGCCGCGATCCGGCACGCTTTCTGGCCAAGTGCTTCGCCGTCAAGGAGGCCTTCGCCAAGGCGGCGGGAACCGGCTTGCGCGCACCGGTGACGCTGCGCAACATTGCCGTGCTGCGCGATCCGCAGGGCAAGCCCTACGTGCAATGCGCGCCCGATCTCGATGCCTGGCTGGCGGCACACGGGGTGACCGCGCATCATGTGTCCCTGTCCGACGAAAGCGACCTCATCCTGGCTTATGTGATTCTGGAGGCAACATGACAGCAAGTTTCCATCGGGAGCATCCATGACGCTCGGTCCCCTGATGCTCGACGTCGCGGGCACCGAACTCACCGACGACGACCGCCGCCGCCTCACGCATCCGCTGGTCGGCGGCGTGATCCTGTTCTCCCGCAACTACCGGGATCCGGCGCAGCTGGCTGCATTGACCGCCGAGATCCACGCGCTCAAGCCGGCGCCGCTGCTGATCGGCGTCGATCACGAAGGTGGCCGGGTGCAGCGTTTTCGCGAGGGTTTCACCCGCCTGCCGCCGATGCGCACCTTCGGCGAAATCTGGAACGACCACCCGCAGCAGGCGAAACATCTCGCACGCGAAACCGGCTTTGTGCTGGCGAGCGAATTGCGCGCGCACGGCATCGACTTCAGCTTTGCGCCGGTGCTCGACCTGGATTACGGCGCCTCGTCGGTCATCGGCGACCGCGCTTTCCATGCCGATCCGCACGCTGTATTCCAGCTCGGACAGGCCGTGATGCTGGGCATGAAGGATGCCGGCATGGCCGCCTGCGGCAAGCATTTTCCCGGCCACGGCTATGTGGTGGCGGATTCGCATGTGGCGATCCCGGTCGACGAACGCACTCTGGCCGACATGGCCATCACCGACCTGGTGCCGTTCCGCCTGATGATCGAGGCCGGGCTCGCCGCAATCATGCCGGCTCATGTGATCTATCCGAAAGTTGATAGCCAGCCGGCCGGTTTTTCGCGCATCTGGCTGCAAAAACTGCTGCGCCAGCAACTGGGTTTCGACGGTGCGATTTTCAGCGACGACCTCTGCATGGAAGCTGCGGGGGTGGCCGGTGGGGTGGTCGAGCGGGTGACCGCGGCACTCAACGCCGGTTGCGACATCGCGCTGGTATGCAACCGCCCCGATCTGGCCGACGAGGTATTGGACAAGCTCAAGGTGGACTGGCCCGCGCAAGCCCGCGCACGGCTGGCGCGCATGCACGGCCATCCGCATCCGCCGACGATGACTGCACTGCGCGAATCGGCTCGCTATGCCAATGCGCTGCACCACATCGCGGGACTGGGCGTGAACACGGCCGACCTCAACCTGCAGGTCGACCCGACGGATTACTGTGCACGATCATAAGCACGGCCACGCGCACGCAGCGCACGAACACCACGAGCACGCTCACAGCGGTCACAACGGCGCCCTGCTGGTCGCCCTGCTGCTGACCCTGGCCTTCGCCGGCGTCGAGGCGCTGGCGGGCTGGTGGTCGGGTTCGCTCGCGCTGCTGTCGGACGCCGCCCACATGCTCACCGATTCATCCGCGCTGGGGCTGGCGGCCGCGGCCGCCGGGGGGGGGCGGCGCCCGGCCCGCCGGCGGGCTTACGACGGGCTCGCCC
>JAIBFE010000109.1 GCA_019459705.1 Thiobacillus sp.
GCGCGCATACCGTCCGCCTGAGCCCTACAAGGGCAAGGGCGTTCGCTATAGCGACGAAGTGGTTATCAAGAAAGAGACCAAGAAGAAGTAAGGCTTAAGGACAGAAAATGAACACCAAGCAATCACGGATTCGCAGAGCGCGCAAAACCCGCGCTAAAATCGCGGCCGTCAAGGCGATTCGCCTGGCAATTCACCGCACCAACAGCCACGTATACGCGCAGATCATTTCTGCGGATGGCGGCACGGTGATGGTCAGTGCGTCTTCCAACGACAAGGACATGCGTGCCGGACTGAGCAACGGCGGCAACGTCGCCGCGGCGGCAGCGGTGGGCAAGCGCCTGGCTGAAAAGGCCAAGGGCTTGGGTATTGAAAAAGTGGCTTTCGACCGTGCGGGTTTCAGGTTCCATGGGCGTGTCAAAGCCCTGGCTGATGCCGCGCGTGAAGGCGGTTTGGTATTTTAACGAGGCAGAATCAAGATGGCCCGTACAGCACCTACTAGTAACGAAGAGCGCGGCGACGGCTTGCGCGAAAAGATGATCTCGATCAACCGCGTCACCAAAGTGGTGAAGGGTGGTCGGATCATGGGTTTTGCCGCGCTGACCGTGGTTGGCGATGGTGACGGCGGCATCGGCATGGGCAAGGGCAAGTCCCGCGAAGTGCCGGTGGCCGTGCAGAAGGCGATGGAAGAAGCCCGTCGCAAGCTGGTCAAGATCAACCTGAAGAATGGCACTTTCCATCATACGGTGGTCGGTCAGCATGGCGCTTCGCGTGTGCTGATCCAGCCGGCGTCGGAAGGTACCGGAATTATTGCAGGTGGTGCGATGCGTGCCGTGTTCGAGGTGATGGGCGTGCAGAACGTTCTTGCCAAGTGCCTCGGGTCGACCAATCCCTATAACGTCGTGCGCGCAACGATCGACGGCCTGTTGAAGATGTCAACGCCGTCCGACATTGCGGCTAAACGCGGCAAGTCTGTCGAAGACATCACGGGGTAAGCCATGAGCGAGCAGAAAAAAATCAAGGTGACGCTGGTCAAGAGCCTGATTGGCACCAAGGCACCGCATCGTGCCTGTGTGCGTGGCTTGGGTCTGCGTCGTATGCACCATACGGTTGAGGTGCTGGATACGCCGGAGAACCGCGGCATGATTACCAAGGTCGCTTATCTGGTGAAGTGCGAGGCTTAATATGGAACTCAATACGATTAAACCGGCTGATGGCGCCAAGAAAGACAAGCGTCGCGTGGGTCGCGGCATTGGCTCCGGCCTCGGCAAGACCGCGGGTCGCGGTCACAAGGGCCAGAAATCGCGTGCTGGCGGCTACCATAAAGTGGGGTTTGAGGGCGGCCAGATGCCGATGCATCGTCGTCTCCCCAAGCGCGGCTTTGTCTCTTTGACCAAAGCGGATACTGCGCGTGTTCGTCTGTATGAGCTGGCTGCAGTGGGTGTGGATGAGATCGATTTGCTGGTGTTGAAGCAGGCAGGGCTGGTGAGCGCCTCTGCCAAGACTGCCCGCATCTACCTGGCAGGCGAAATCGGCAAGGCAGTCAAGCTGAGCGGTATCGCTGTGACCAAGGGTGCGCGCGCTGCGATTGAGGCAGCCGGCGGCAGCATCGCCGACTGAGTCAGCGAGGACATACGCTTTGGCTACGCCCAAAACCGGCTTGAATAAATTCGGCGACCTCAAACGTCGCCTGCTTTTTCTGCTTGGCGCGTTGATCGTCTACCGCATCGGCACCTTTATCCCGGTGCCCGGTATCGATCCTCTGGTGCTCGATCAGTTGTTCAAGTCGCAACAGGGCGGCATCCTGGGCATGTTCAACATGTTCTCCGGCGGTGCGTTGTCGCGTTTCAGCCTGTTTGCGCTGGGAATCATGCCGTACATTTCGGCGTCGATCATCGTGCAGTTGATGACGACCGTGTCGCCACACCTCGAAGCGCTTAAAAAAGAGGGTGAGGCAGGTCGCCGCAAGATTACGCAGTACACCCGCTATGGCACCTTGTTCCTGGCGGTATTCCAGGCACTGGGCATTTCCATTGCGCTGGAATCGCAGGCGGGCCTAGTGCTGGACCCGGGGATGGGGTTTCGTTTGATTACGGTGGTCACCCTGACTGCAGGGACGATGTTCCTGATGTGGCTGGGCGAGCAGATTACCGAGCGTGGTCTGGGTAATGGCATTTCGATCATTATCTTTGCCGGCATTGTGGCGGGGCTGCCCTCTGCAATCGGCGGAACACTGGAATTGACGCGAACAGGCGCATTCTCGATTCCGCTGGTGTTGATGCTGTTTGTCGCCGTCCTGCTGGTGACCGCACTGGTGGTGTTTGTCGAGCGCGGGCAGCGCAAGATTCTGGTCAACTATGCCAAGCGCCAGGTTGGCAAGATGGTCGTGGGTGGGCAGAGTTCGCACCTGCCGCTTAAATTGAATATGGCTGGGGTGATTCCGCCGATTTTTGCCTCCAGCATTATTTTGTTTCCGGCTACGCTGGCGGGCTGGTTCGGCAGCGGTGAAGGAATGGGCTGGTTGAAGGATATCGCCTCGACCTTGTCGCCGGGCCAGCCTGTGTATGTGTTGATGTACGCGCTGGCGATTATTTTCTTCTGTTTCTTCTATACGGCCCTGGTGTTCAATCCCAAGGAAACGGCAGACAACCTGAAGAAGAGCGGTGCGTTTGTTCCGGGTATTCGCCCGGGCGATCAAACGGCCCGCTACATTGACAAGATTTTGACCCGGCTGACGCTGGTTGGCGCGATCTACATCACCCTGGTGTGTTTGCTGCCCGAGTTTCTGATTTTGAAATGGAATGTGCCCTTCTACTTTGGTGGAACATCCCTGCTCATTATTGTGGTAGTGACGATGGATTTCATGGCTCAGGTTCAGGCTTACGTCATGTCGCACCAGTATGAAGGCTTGCTGAAGAAAGCCAATTTCAAGAATGGCTTAGTGGGGCGTTGATGTCGAAGGTAGATGTCATCCAGATGCAGGGTGAAGTGATTGAAAACCTGCCCAACGCTACTTTTCGGGTCAAGCTTGAAAACGGCCATGTTTTATTAGGGTATATCTCGGGAAAAATGCGTATGCATTACATCCGCATTCTTCCGGGCGACAAGGTAACGGTTGAGCTCACGCCGTACGATTTGTCCAAAGGCCGGATCGTTTTCCGGGCCAAGTGATTTTTGTCCGGCAGCATGCTGCCGGCGAGTGAATGGAGAAAACCATGAGAGTGCAAGCCTCAGTCAAGAAAATGTGCCGTAAATGCAAGGTTGTACGTCGCAAAGGCGTTGTTCGCGTGATCTGTGATGATCCGCGCCACAAACAGCGCCAGGGTTAAGCGGGCGGTTGTTGGCCAGATTGAATTCGAGTCAACCCAAAATCGGGTTGACGTGTTATAATTTTTTGTTTTCCGTTCGGAGCTCTGCGAATGGCTCGTATTGCTGGGGTTAATATCCCGAATCATCAACACGCGATTATCGCGTTGACCGCCATTTATGGCATTGGCAGGACTACGTCCGGCAAGATTTGC
>JAIBFE010000110.1 GCA_019459705.1 Thiobacillus sp.
TTCATGAACGGAATCACCACGGTGCCCATGGTCGCGCCGATCTTCAGCACGCCCTAGCCGCCCACCAGGATGGACACGCCCTTGTCGTTACCGGGCAGCAGGCCACCGGGGATGACGTTCAGGCAGTGCATGCAGCGCACGCAGTTCTTGTTGTCGATGCACAGGGTGTTGCCGTCGCCGAGGCTGGCGGCGGACACGTTGGCGCTGGCCTTGAATTTGTCGCTGGAGACCAGGGTGATGGCCTTGGTCGGGCACTTGCTGATCACGTCGTTGACCAGGTCGTTCATGCCATGGGCCTTGTAGTAGGCCTGAACCTGTCCCTCATTGACGCGGATGTTGTCGCGCCAGGTGCCGATGGTGGCCATGTCGGAACGCTGGATGGCGTTGACGCAGTCATTCGGGCAGCCGGAGAACTTGAACTTGAACTTGTATGGCAGGGACGGACGATGCATGTCGTCCAGGTTGTTGTTGATGACGGTGCGCAGTGCCTTGGCTTCGTCGTAGCAGGACATTTCGCAGCGCGCAGCGCCGACACAGGACATGGAGGTACGCAGCGCGGGGCCGGCACCACCGAGGTCGAAGCCCATTTCGTTGAAGGCATCAAATGCACCCTGAACGTCAGCGGTCTTGATGCCCTGGAACATGATGTCGCCGGACTGGCCGTGGAACGCGATCAGGCCCGAACCACCGGTAGCCGACCAGACGTCGCACATCTTGCGCAGCAGATCAGAAGAGTAGTGCATGCCAGCGGGCGGCTGGATGCGCAGGGTATGGAATTCAGCAGCTTCGGGGAACAGGGGCTGATGGTTCTCGTCCTTCAGTTCGGTAAAACGGGGGATCACGCCGCCGCCGTAGCCGAACACACCAACCGTACCGCCCTTCCAGTAACCGAACTTGGTTTTGTAGGAGGTTTCCAGCTGACCCATCAGGTCAACCATCATGTCGTTATCTTTAGCCAGACGCTTCAGGACGGTCACGAAGCTGGGCCACGGGCCTTTCTCGAGCTCGTCCAGATTGGGCGTATCAATCATTTGCTTTGCCATTCTTCTCTCCTAGAAAATTTCGAAATGCCCGCTCAGCCGACAGCTCAACGGTATCCCAGCATCGTATTGGCTAGACAGTCTCATCACAATCATTCTCATGGGTAAATCGACTACTCCATTGCGGTAGGTTTCTACATACCCAAAAGGAGTAGATGACTCCCCCCAACGCGGTAATGCCCCATCCAGTCAAAGGGTGAGACATTACGTGCCCGCCACAGGAACCAATAAGAGTATTAAAATATTGTTGCAAACGCAAGCCCCTGGAACGAGCAGGGTTGAAATAGTACGTATTACCCTCACTAACGCCAGAGGTTGATGGATAGCATGGGTTTGGACAATGCAGCGTCCATCGACAGTGATGCAACCCGGATTGAGATTTCATGCCTGAGATTACGCCCCTAGACAAAATGCGGCTGCCGTTCGGCGGCCAGGAAATCGAATTCCAGCATCTGGCCCACGAGTCGGGCGGGGTGCCCTTTTTGCGCATCCGCATCCGCGAAAACAAGCGCTTCACCATTTTCGACGTCGACCCGGTCAGCGCGCAGAAATGGGCCGACCTGATGCAGGCCTGGGCCAAGAATAACGCCGGGGATGCGCCATGACATGGGCTGGCTGGCCTGAAAACAAGCCGGAGGAATACACGCCCCACATGATCGATCTGCAGTTCGATCTGGTCGGCACGACCATCCCGGCCGACAATGCGCAGTTGCTGTCCGATGCATTGCTCAGCCTGCTGCCGTGGCTGGGCGAAGATTCCGGCTCCGGCATCCAGCACCTCAAGGGTGCGGAAACCAATAGCGGCGATGCGACGCTCAACATCAACCGTCGCACCAAGTTATATGTACGCGTGCCGAAGGCACGAGTGGACGACATGCAGAAGCTGGTCGGGCAGACGCTCGATCTGGACGGCCACGCCCTGCAGATCGGCAGCTTCAAGACCCGCGCGTTCACTGCATTCAGCAATATCTACGCCCATTTCGTTGACACCGGCAGCACCACTGAAGAACAATTCGTTCAGGACGTGATGCGCGAACTGGACGGTCATTTCAAGTTGCGCTGCGGATTTATCTGCGGCAAGCGGCAAACCCTGCAAAGCGCATCCGGCCCGATCCACGGCTACAGCCTGATGCTGCACGACGTGCCGCCTCACAAGTCCCTGCAACTGCAAGACGAGGGCATGGGACGCAACCGTTTGTTAGGCTGCGGGGTTTTCATCCCGCATAAATCCATTGCGCCGGTCATGCCGGCGAATCATTAAACCCAAGCCGGTTGTTCCGGTGATTTTTTAATTGACCAACCCGAAAGGAGAAAACATGTCTTATGTAGTAAATGGCGAAGAGCTCGAGACCGGCGAAGAGGATTTTCTGCTGGAAGCCAACTTCAGCGACGACGTCCCCCCGGTCATCGCCGCGGCTGAAAAAATCACGCTGACCGACGAGCACTGGACGGTCATCAATTTCATGCGCGACAAGTACAAGGAAGACGGTTCGACCCCCAACTTCCGCAACATGCTTGCCGAAATGGATGAACTGCACCCGGGCACCGACTGGAAGAAAAAGCTGTACGAGCTGTTCCCCAACCAGCCCGCACGCCAGTCGGCACGCGTCGCCGGCCTGACCAAGCCCTACGGCAAGGGCGGCTACTGATTCGTTCAGTGACCCCCGGTGAGCGGGCAGCGTGGCG
>JAIBFE010000137.1 GCA_019459705.1 Thiobacillus sp.
CAGGCCACACTCAAAGCGATTGAGTCCGCAATCCGAGCAAGTGAAACCACGCATGGCGGCGAAATCCGCTTTGCCATCGAGAACAGCCTGCCCGGCATTCTGATCTGGCGCGGCATGAGCGGCCGTGAACGCGCGATCGAGATGTTCTCCACCCTGCGCGTGTGGGATACCGAACACAACAGCGGCGTGCTGGTTTATCTGCTGCTGGCCGACCATGACATCGAAATCGTCGCCGACCGCGGCATCGCCGCGCGGCTGGATCCGGCCGCCTGGGAGCAGGTGGCACAGGCGATGGAGGTCGCATTCCGGCAGGGTGAATTCGAACGCGGCGCGCTGACCGGCATCGAGCAGATCAGCGCGCTGCTGGCAGCGCATTTCCCGCCTGCCGGGCATAATCCGGACGAATTGGCGAACCGGCCCGTGATAGTGAGGAGATGAGATGCAGGCGTATGCAGTGTGGTGGATCCTGGCGGCGGTGCTGGTGGGCGTGGAGCTCACCAGTGGCACGTTCTATCTGTTGGTGTATGGCCTGGCCGCTGCGGCAGCAGGCCTGGCCGCCTGGCTCGGCGCTGGCCTGCTGGCGCAATTGCTGACGGCGGGCGTGATTGCTGCGCTGGGTACGCTGGCGCTACGCCACTGGAAGCGCAATACCGACCACCCGGAATCCACCGTGCAGGACATGGATATCGGCCAGACCGTGTCGGTCGAGTCATGGCAGGATGGCCGCGGCCAGGTCAAATATCGCGGCGCGCTGTGGGATGCCGAAGCTGAATCGGTCGGCACCGACAGCACGCGCCCCCTGGTCATCCGGGCTGTCAGGGGCAATACGCTGGTACTCGGTAACTAAAAGCCATACAGCGCTCTACGTAAACCAAAGGGGAAAATAGATGGATGTTGTTGCACTCGTTATTCTGATTGTTATTGCTATCGTCGTCGCCAAGGGCGTGCGCGTGGTGCCGCAGCAGAACGCCTGGGTAGTCGAGCGCCTCGGCAAGTTCCACGCCGTGCTCGGCCCCGGCCTCAATCTGGTCATTCCCTTCATCGACACCGTCGCCTACAAGCATTCGCTGAAGGAAATCCCGCTCGACGTGCCGAGCCAGGTCTGCATCACGCGCGACAACACCCAGCTCGCGGTCGACGGTATTCTCTACTTCCAGGTGACCGATCCGAAAATGGCGTCGTACGGGTCGAGCGACTACATCTCGGCGGTATCGCAATTGGCACAGACCACGCTGCGCTCGCTGATCGGCCGCATGGAAATGGACCGCACCTTCGAGGAGCGCGAGGAAATCAACCGTGGGGTGGTGATGGCGCTCAACGAGGCCTCGACCAACTGGGGCGTCAAGGTGTTGCGCTACGAAATCAAGGATCTGACGCCGCCGAAAGATATCCTCCACGCCATGCAGCGCCAGATCACCGCCGAACGCGAAAAGCGCGCGCTGATCGCGTCATCTGAAGGACGCATGCAGGAACAGATCAACATCGCCACCGGCGAGCGCAATGCGGCGATTCAACAGTCGGAAGGCGAAATGCAGGCTGCGATCAACGTGGCGCAAGGCGAGGCCGAGGCGATCAAGGCCATCGCCGCCGCCAACGCCGAGGCCATCGCCCGCGTCGCGCGTGCGGTCGAGCTGCCCGGCGGCATGCAGGCGGTGAATCTGAAGGTGGCGGAAAAATATGTCGAAGCCTTCGCCGGCATTGCCAAGACCGGCAACACCCTGATCGTGCCGTCCAACATGGCGGATATCAGCTCGCTGATTGCGGGGGCGATGAGCGTGGTGAAGTCGCAGAACGCTGGAAATTAATGCACGACATCATGGCGATGCCGTAGCCAGATGGCCGTCATCACGCTGCTGATGAACAGGCCAAACACCCAGATGATGGTGTGGATGTGCCAGTCGGCACGCACCATTAAAGCATAGGCGCCGGTCAGCACCAGAATGCTGATGTTTTCGTTGAAGTTCTGCTGGGCGATGGAGTGTCCGGCCCCCATCAGCAGGTGGCCGCGATGCTGCAGCAAGGCGTTCATCGGCACCACGAAATAGCCCGCCAGCATCCCCGCCAGCATCAATAGCAGCAGCGCGGGGAACAGTCTTTCCACCCAGATAAGCGCAATCGGCACGAAGCCCAGGAGGATGCCGGCAGGCAGCACGCTGATCGAGCTTTGCAGGCGCACGAAC
>JAIBFE010000152.1 GCA_019459705.1 Thiobacillus sp.
ACGACCTGCCCGCCCTTGACGGCGACGTCGGCGGTGGAGACGACGAGCTGGTTGGCCTGACGGGCGTTCTCGGCGTTCTGCTTGACGGTGCTGGTCAGCTCTTCCATCGAAGAGGCGGTTTCCTCCAGGCTCGAGGCCTGCTGTTCGGTGCGGCTCGACAGGTCGGCGTTGCCCGATGCGATCTGGCGCGAGGCGACGGCGATGGTCTCGGTGCCGGTGCGCACCTGGCCGACGATGTTCACCAGGCTGGCGTTCATGTTCTTCATCGCCTGCATCAGCTGGCCGGTTTCGTCCTGGCTGCGTACTTCGATGGTCTGCGTCAGGTCACCGGCCGCCACGCTCTCGGCAATCCGCACGGCCTCGCTCAAAGGCCGGGAAATCGCGCGGATCAGCCAGAAACCGATCAGCCCCGCCAGCAGCACACCCGCCACGATCACGATCACCGACACATTGCGCACCATGGCGAAGCGCGATTGCGCCGCCTCGAATTCACCCTTGGCGACATCGAGTTGCAACGCGATCAGCGCTTCCGCACTGGCCCGCACCGGGGGATAGGTCTCGCGCATCGGTCCCTGCAGGATTTCGCCTGCCTGCTGGAAATCATGTGCCGACAAGGCAGCAACCACGGGAATCAGACCTTCGCGACCATACTTCAGGCGGCTGGCTTCGAGTTCCTTCGCCAGCTTGGATTCTTCCGCCGTCAGCCTGGTGCCCTTGTAGGATTTCCAGAGCGTGGTGATTTCCTCCATCCCCTTGCGGATTTCGTCCACCCGCTTGTCGACCACGGCGGTGTCTTCGGGGAAGGCCGACAGCTGGCCGGAGACCGATTCGCCCACGATGATCTGGCTGTAATTCATCAGCGCAGAAATGCGTTCCAGCTGGCCCAGTGCAATCACCCGGTCTTCGTAGACGGTTTTCAGAGAAGCGTTGGTCGTGCCCAGGCTGGCCAGTCCCATGACTCCGATGCCGATCAGCAGTACGGAAAGGAAACCGATCACAAAAACCAGCCGCGATTTGATACTCAGATTGTTCAACATGTTCGTACCCTCATTCCAGCCTTGACCAAGCCCGGAAACTCGCCAGTATCAATGCCGCACGACTTGGCAGGCTTACGCGCACTACGCAGCGATCTTTTCAATCAGCCCCATTTCGGAACTGGACATCAGCTTGTCTATATCAACCAGTATCAACATGCGCTCACCGATGGTCCCCAGCCCGATCAGATAATCGGTGTCGAACACTGTCCCGATTTCGGGAGCAGGCTTCACCTGCCCCGGCGACAGCGTCATCACGTCGGACACGCTGTCCACCACCATGCCGACCACCCGCCCCGCGATATTCAGGATGATCACCACGGTGAACTGATCGTAGGTCGGCGAACCCAGGTTGAACTTGATGCGCAGATCGACGACCGGAATGATGGTGCCGCGCAGATTGACCACGCCCTTGATGAATTCGGGTGCGTTGGCAATCCGGGTAACCGGCTCATAGCCGCGAATCTCCTGCACCCGCAGGATGTCGATGCCGTATTCTTCGCGGCCCAGCGTGAAGGCGAGGTATTCGTTTACGGCGCCTTCTCCGTCAGTCTGCATGCTGGTTTGTGTCTGTGTGGTGTAGGACATGGCTTGAATCCTTGTCTGGCCTCAGAAGAAAATAGGGTCAGCGTTGAGTTGACGGCTGGAGCGCAGCAGAGCGGCCACGTCGAGAATCAGTGACACCCCTCCATCGCCCAGAATGGTGGCGCCCGAAATACCGGCCACCTTGCGGAAGTTCGACTCCAGGTTCTTGACGACGACCTGCTGCTGCCCGACCAGGCTGTCGACCAGCAGGGCGGCTTTTTTCCCGTCGGACTCGAGGATGACGATGATCCCCTGTGACGGGTCGACGAAAGTCGGTTCAATGGCAAAAATCTGGTACAGCGGAATCAGGGGCAGATACTCCTCGCGCACCTTGACCACCTTGCCCTCGCCGGCGATTTCCTTGACGTCGACCGCCGCGGGTTGCAGCGACTCGATGACATAGCCCAGCGGCAGGATGTAGACCTCTTCGCCCACCTTGACCGACATGCCGTCGAGAATCGCCAGCGTCAGCGGCAGGGAAATGGCGATGGTGGTGCCCGAGCCGGGAACCGAGCGGATTTCGACGGTGCCGCCCATCGCGGTGATGTTGCGCTTGACCACGTCCATGCCCACGCCGCGGCCGGACACGTCGGTGACGACCTCCGCCGTGGAGAAGCCGGGAGCGAAAATCAGTTGCCATACGTCGGTATTGGGCATCGTGTCTGACACCGGCAGGCCCTGCTGCTTCGCCTTGGCAACAATCCGGGCGCGACTCAGTCCGCCGCCGTCGTCACTCACCTCGATCACGATGTTGCCGCCCTGATGCGCGGCCGACAGGGTGAGCTTGCCGGTTTCGCTCTTGCCGTTGGCGCGACGCTTCTCGGGCATCTCGATGCCGTGGTCGACACTGTTGCGGACCAGATGGGTCAACGGATCGACTATGCGTTCGATCAGGCCCTTGTCGAGCTCGGTGGCGGCGCCTCGGGTGACGAACTCGACCTTCTTGCCGAGCTTGCCGGCGAGGTCGCGCACCATGCGCGGGAAGCGCGAGAACACGTAATCCATCGGCATCATGCGGATCGACATCACCGCTTCCTGCAGATCGCGCGTATTGCGCGCCAGCTGGCTGGCACTGTTGAGCAGACGCTCGTGGTGCAGGGGGTCGAGCGCGCCGATGCGCTGTTCGATCATGGCCTGGGTGATGACCAGTTCGCCGACCAGGTTGATCAGCTGATCGACTTTTTCCACGCCCACGCGAATCGAGGACGACTCCTGGCTTCCGCCTTCCTTGTCGGTAGCGCGACGGCCGTAATTCCTGGCTTCGGCAGCAGGCGCAGCGGCCGGCTGTTCGACTTTGGATGACGCGGCCGTTGCAACGGCTGGCTGGCTGGCGGCCTCCGCTTTCTCGGACTCGAATATTCCGTAGCCGGCGTCCTCGACCGTCTGCTTCGGCTCGGCGCCGCCCGGCGCCGCTGCCTGCGTGATCTTGAGGTCGTCCGGGTCGAGCACGAACGAGCAGATCGCAACGATATTGTCCTGGCTCTCAGGGGTGGTCAGGGTGAACACCACACGCTTGTTGGCTAGGCTCTCCTGGCTGATCGTCCCAAGCAATCCCAATTCGGCTGCCAGTGCGTCCACATCGCGTTGCGGCACCTCGGGCAGCTCGATCCGGAAGCGGTAGTTGCCGTCCGCATCCGCAACCGGCGCTGTTGCGGGCTGAGCAGGCTCGGGCGACGCTGCGGCAGCCGTGGCAGGCGCTGGAGACTCCGCGACGATTCCCTGCGACAGCGCCTTCAGCCGCTGGCACACGCTGTCAACCGCCGTCTGATCGACGCTCGAACCATGATGATGGCCATCCATTTGCATGGCCAGAACATCCTTGGACACGAGGAAGGCATCCACATGCTCGGGCGTCAGCGCCATCTCGCCCTTGCGGATGCGATCGAGCAGCGACTCCAGCATGTGGGTCACTTCGGTGATGTCATTGAATGCGAACGTGGCAGCGCCGCCCTTGATGGAATGCGCGGCGCGGAAGATCGCATTGAGATCCTCGCTATCCGGTTCAGAAACGTCGAGAGCCAGCAACAGCTTCTCCATTTCGGCGAGCAGTTCATCTGCCTCGTCGAAAAAAACCTGGTAGAACTGGCTCATATCAATTGTCATTTTTTAACTCCGTCATTTGCATGCTGCATGTTCGATTGCTGCGCGTTCAGCCGATCAGTTTCCTGATCACTTCAGTCAGCCGTGCCGGGTCGAATGGCTTGACCAGCCAGCCATTGGCGCCCGCCGCCTTGCCCATCGCCTTGATGTCGTCTCCGGACTCCGTGGTCAACATCAATATCGGTACATTCTGGTAATTCTTCATTGCGCGCAGCGCCTTGATCAGGCTCAGTCCATCCATGCCAGGCATGTTCTGATCGGTCAGCACCAGATCGACTTTCTGCTGCTTCGCCTTGCTCAGACCATCCTCCCCATCGACTGCCTCGATCACGCCATACCCCGCGGCCTTCAGGCTGAAGGACAGCATCTGGCGCAGTGAGCCTGAGTCATCCACTGCAAGTATTGTTTTAGTCATTGCTGCTCTCGCTTTTCATTTTCGTGCCGGTATACGCGTATTCGTTATCTCAAAACAACTCGATGTCGCCACTGTTCATGTGGCGCTGGTTAACCGTGCTGCGCACGCCACCCGCCAGTTCGGTGCAATGCGCACCCACCCGGTCGCTGATGTGGTTCAGCATCGCCAGCAGAGCCTCATTGCCGCTTTCGGGCATATCCGTTCCCTTCGTGTCGAGTGCGCCAAACACGTTGCGCAGTCCCGCCAGGTGCTGGACCATGCGACCGATCAGCTGGCTGGTCATGTCCTGAAACTGCAGACCGGTCACCGCAGCGCCGACATGTCGGTCAATCTCGCCGCGCAGTGTCTTGAAACGCGCTGCGTACTCGGGCGTGCGCATGTTGTCCGCCAGCAGGCTGTCGAGGGCCGCCTGCTGCAGATCGACTGCGTGATGAATGGCCATGAAGCTCGCGCACAGCTTCTTGATCGCCTCGTTGAGCAGCACATCCATCTGCACCAGATCCCGCTCCACCTCGGCCAGATGTTGATCACCGTGAACCGACACGCCTGACAGCAGGCGCACGACCTGCACATTCATCAATTCGCTGGGCTGGGCTTCATGGGAGATCATCGCGGGCTCAGATGAAATTGAAGAGCGACAGCCCCGAGGTTTTCACGAACGACTTCTGTGCAGCTTCGAGCGTGATCTGCTGCTGCGAAAGCTGCGTGATCGCCTTGGTGTAATCCAGATCCTGCAACTCGGAAAGCGCCTGGCTGTACTGCAGGTTGCGATCCTCGCCGGCATAGTCGAGCGCATCGAGTTCCTGCAGGCGCGAGCCGACCGATGCGCGGACTGTGAGCACGTTCTCCATAGCCTGGTCCAGCTTGCCATCGTGGGCGGCCAGGCTGGCTGACGTGGGCATCCCGGGTGTCTGCAACAGAACGACCAGATCATTCAGGGTTTCAAACACATCCCAGCCATCGCCCTGGAATACGGTTGCTCCCGGGCTGTTGACTGACATCTGTCGTGCGGAGTCGACCTGCAGCAGGCGCTGCCCCTGATCGCCTTGATACTGCACGACGCCGGGAGCGGTTTCCGAAAATGCAGTTGTCGTGGTCTTGAAGCCGGAAAACATGTATTCGCCCACGCCATCGCGGGAGTTGGCCAGCCCAAGCAGTTGCTCGAAGCGTGCGCGCAAATCAGTTGCCATGAAACCGCGTTCGGTATCGCCCAGGGTGCTGTTGCTTGCTGTGACGACAGTGGTTTTCACCTCCTGCAGCAAGGCCGTCACGCTCGATAGCGCGCCTTCCAGCTCTACAAGCGAATTTTTGGCGTGCATGCGGTTGACGCCATACTGGGCGTTGAGCGACTGCGACTGGCTCATCTCGAGCGCACGCGCAGCCCCGACAGGGTCATCGGACGGGGTAAGAATGCGCCGGCCCGAGGCAATCTGCTGCTGCGTCTTGACCAGACTGGACTGCAGGTCGCCGATGCCGGCAGCGCCGGTTTCAAACATGTGTTGGGTGCTGATGCGCATGATGTCAGTTCCTCTTACCGGCCAAGTGTGAGCAGCATGTCGAACATCTCGCTGGCGATCTGCATGACCTTGGCAGCCGCCTGGTAGGCCTGCTGGTAGCGCAGCAGATTGGTGGCCTCCTCGTCGAGGTTGACGCCGGATTCGTTCTGCAGGCTCACGGTCGCTTCGTTGAGCAGCTTGCCAGCCGCACTGCTGGTCACCTCGAGCTCACGGGTTTTGTTGCCGACCTGGCTGACGAACTGCGAATAGGCGCCCTGATAGCTGCTGGTGCCGTTGGCTAGCGTGTTGGAGGTTTGCAGGCCGCCCAGCAACAGGGCGTTGCGGTTGTCGCCCACCCCGCCGGTATTGGGGCCCACGCTAAAGCTGTCCCCGGAAGCCGGATTTCCATTGATCGTGGCGCTCCAGCCGTTATAGGTAATCGTTGCGCCGGGCACGTAGGTCAATCCGGTCGGGTTGCCCGTCCCCGTTCCCGTCACATCGAATGTCGTAGCGGAAGTAAACGTGATCGTGACAGGCTGCTGCAGGTTCACGTTGGGCGGCGGCGGCGCGTTGACGCTGCCCGCGCTGATGGTGGCCGACCCGGTATTGGTGCTTGCGGCCCCCGTGCGTATGGGTGCGGCAGCCGCCAGGCTGGCAGGATCGGTGATCGCCACGGCAATGCCGGACGCCCCCTTGATGGTCGGCCGGATGAGGAAACTGTCCCCCGCCACAGGTGTTCCGCTCAGGCTTAACGTGATCCCGTCCACGGTATCCCCGTTAACGACCGGAACCGGGCTGCCGTTGGGCAACTGGGTCATCGTATAACCGGACCCGTCATACTGCAGTCGGTAATCGCTGGTGGTCAGCGCATTGACATTGCTGATGCTGGCGCCAACGACGGCTGTGCTGGTGGCGTCATTGCCTGCGCTCGCGGTCACCACAGGAGACGCAGCGGCAAAGACAGCGCCGCCGGCCATCCCATTCAGATCGACCCCGAGCTGGTGCTGCGCATTGATGGTGCTGGCCAGGCCGATGGCCACGCGTCCGAGGGCGTTCTGCGCCGGCTCCAGCGTCTTGCTGCGGAACTCGATCAGCCCCCCCAGCCTGCCGCCGACGAATCCGGACTCGCCGACGACCACCAGGCTGCCGTTGCTGGTCCGATAGGCAACCTCGATTTTTTCCGGGTTGGTGGGGGACGCCACATTGGTCAGCGTGGAGGTTTTCACGCCCACCACCAGCGGCTGTCCATTGCCGATGAAAACGTTGTAGTCGCCGTCGCTCTGCTTGACGACCGTCGTCTTGATTTCCTTGTTCAGATCCAGGACCAGCTGATCGCGCATGTCGAGCAGATCGTTGGGGGGCTGTCCGGTTGCCCGCTGAGCCCGTCCGATCGCGTCGTTCAGGCCTGCGATCTGCTGGGCATAGGTATTGATGGAACTCACGCTCGACAAGACCTGGCTGTTGACGCCCTGCCCGATCTCGTTCATCCGTCCGGCCAGGCTCTGGAAGCGCGAGGCCAGCGATTCGGCGGACGACAGGGTGGCCTGGCGCGCGGGAATCGACGCAGGGTTCGAAGCCATTTCCTGAATGCCGCTGAAAAAGTCCTGCAGCGCAGGAGACAGGCCGGACGCAGGGTCGGACAGCATGTTGTCGATCTGCTTGATCTGGGCGTAATAGCTGTCCAGGCCGCTTTTCGAGGTCTGCGCGCTTTGCACCTGAACACCCAGGTACTCGTTGTAGATGCGCTTCACCGTACTGATTTCGGTGCCCTGCCCGAGGAAGCCGAAGCCGAAGTTCTGCGACAGCGCCGCGCCCTGGACCACCACCTGGCGGTTGTAGCCCGGCGTCGATGCGTTCGCGATATTGTGGCCAGTCGTGCTGAGCCCTACCTGCGCGGCGGCGAGTGCGCTCTGACCGATACTGAGGATGTTGGTAGCCATCTATCTATGCACAGGTTGGTTTCAGGGAAGCGCGATCAATACGCTTGATGGAGGAATCGGTAGAACTTGCGCTTTCTTGAGTCAGGCCGTTTCTACCAGTCGAATGACCCCCATCAGCTTCTGCGCGTAAGCCGGGTCAGTGGCATAGCCGGCCTGCTGCAGGCCCTGTGCAAAGCCGGCTGCATCCTGCCCCTGCGCGATCACGTTCTGGTAGCGCGCATTGCTGCGCAGCAGGTTGGCGTAGTCGCGGAAGGAGTCGGCGAAGGAGTCGTAGGCACGGAAGGTCTCCACCTGCTTCTGCGGCTTGCCGTTGACGTATTCGGTGGTGACGATGTCGACCGTTTTGCCTTTCCAGCTGCCGCCGGCCTTGATTCCAAACAGGTTATGGCTGTTCTGGCCATCGGCGCCGCGAATTTCGGCCTTGCCCCAGCCGGTCTCGAGCGCCGCCTGACCCAGCATGAAGCGGGCGGGGATGCCGGTCGCGGCGCTCGCCGCCTGGGCGTGCGGCAGCAGGCGCTGCACAAAGGCCTCAACGTGAGCAGGGGCATACGATTCCACTCGTGATTTGGCCCGTAGTGGATCGGAGCCCCCTTGTGGGACAGACAACGCCATCCCGCGAAGCGGAGCTTCAGCGCGTAGCAGATCGGCGCCCTCTTGCGGGGCATTCAGCGGCAGACCTTGCGCGTCACCCTCAACGACGGGTGGCACATTCATCGCCGTGGACAGTTGACGCACCATCACGTCGGCCAGGCCGATGCCGCGGCTGGCCATGCGCTGCGTCAGCTGCTGATCGAGCATCGAGGTGTACATGCGGGTCTGTTCGCTGTCGAACATGCCGTCCTGCGGCGTCGCCTCGCGCATGCTTTTCATCAGCATGTTCATGAACACCGCCTCGAACTGCTGCGCCGCCTGCTTCAGTGCCTCCGGCGAGGACTGCCTGGCGTCGAGCTTGAGCTGGTTGACGCCCTGAACATCGAGCGCAAACTTGGAGGTCAGGTCGGCGCCGCCAATACTCATCAAATCACCTCCAGCTCGGCGCGCAGCGCGCCCGATGCTTTCAGGGCCTGCAGGATCGCCAGCAGGTCCTGCGGGGTGGCGCCGATGGAATTCAGCGCCTTCACCACGTCGGCGAGCGATGCGCTGCCCCTGAGCAGCATGATTTCGCCCGGCTGCTGGCGGATTTCGATCTGCGACTGCGCGGTGACCACCGTTTGCCCCTTGGAGAATGGCGCCGGCTGGCTGATCACCGGCTCGGTATTGATGACCACGGACAGGTTGCCGTGCGACACCGCGCTGGGATCGAGCATGACCGTCCGGTTCATCACCACCGAGCCGGTGCGCGCATTGATGATGACCTTGGCCATGGCCTGCGCCGGACTGACGTCGAGGCTTTCGATCGCGCCCAGGAAGGTGACCCGTTCGCTTTCGCCGACCGGCGTCTTCACCTGGATCACGCGGCCGTTCACCGCACGCGCGGTGTCCTTGCCGAAACGCGCATTCACTGCGTCGACCACACGGCTGGCGGTGGTGAAATCGCTCTGCCGCAGTTCCAGGTTGATGCTGCCCGACTCGCCCAGCGCGGTGGTCACGCTGCGCTCGACCGTGGCGCCGGCGGGGATGCGGCCGACGGAGAGGTGATTGATCTGCGCCTTGCTGCCGTTGGCCGAGGCGCCGGCACCGCTGACCACCAGGCTGCCTTGCGCCATGGCATAAACCTGCCCGTCGGCGCCTTTCAGCGGCGTCATCACCAGGGTGCCGCCGCGCAGACTCTTGGCATTGCCGATCGACGACACGGTGATGTCGATGCCCTGCCCGGCCTGGGCAAACGGCGGCAGATCGGCCGTCACCATCACCGCAGCGACGTTCTTCAACTGCATGTTGATGCCGGGCGGCAGGTTCACGCCCATCTGCGTCAGCATGTTGGTGACGCTCTGAACGGTGAACGGTGTCTGCGTGGTCTGGTCGCCGCTGCCGTCGAGACCCACCACCAGGCCGTAGCCCACCAGCTGGTTGACGCGTACGCCCTGAATGGCGGCGATGTCCTTGATGCGTTCGGCATGCGCGAGGCCGCTCATTGCAAGTGCGGCCATCAGGAACAGGTGCGGAATTTTCATGATGCCACCCTTACAGCGGGATGAAACTGAGGAAGAAGCGTCCCAGCCAGCCCATGACTTCGGCTGAGTCGAACTTGGCACTGGTGCGGTATTCGATGCGTGCATCGGCCACCTTGGCCGACGACACGGTATTGCCCGCCTGGATGGTGTCGGGCTGCACCACGCCCGACAGGCGGATGTATTCGATGCCCTTGTCGAGCGCGATCTGTTTTTCGCCAGACACGATCAGGTTGCCGTTGGGCAGCACTTCGACCACGGTGACGCTGACGCTGCCGCTGAAGGTGTTGCTGGAATTGAGCGCGGACTTGTCGGCATATTCGTTCGAGGCTTCGGCGTTGAGATCCAGTCCCTGCATCATTTTCAGCGGTATGCCTGCAACCACGCTGATCGACGAGTCGACGGCGCTGGTTTTCGATCCGTTGGACGACGCCTGCTTGCCGGCCTGGGTTTTTTCGTTGATGACGATGGTCAGCACGTCGCCGACATGGCGTGCGCGCCGGTCCTCGAACAGCGGGCGATAAGCGGCCGCCTGGTAGATCGCGCCGTTGGCGGCAACCTGGGCGGGTTGCGCCTGCGGGCGCGCAGTAGTGGGATGCTCGACGATGGTTGACGGCGTGGTGCCGCAGCCTGCCAGTCCCAGCAGCATGCCCAGCACTCCGATCGCACGCGTGGTATTCATGGCCAACCTCAGAGCTGGGTCAGACGCTGCAACATCTGGTCGGATGTCGAGATCGCCTTGCTGTTGATCTCGTACGCACGCTGGGTCTGGATCATGTTGACCAGTTCTTCCACCACGTTGACGTTCGAGGTTTCGACGTAGCCCTGATTCAACAGGCCGGCACCGTTGCTGCCGGGCGCGTTGGCGCTCGGCGTGCCGGAGGCGGCGGTTTCGCCATAGAGGTTTTCGCCCAGGCTCTGCAGGCCGGCGGGATTGACGAACATCGCCAGTTGCAGGGTACCGATGGTCACCGGCGTCGACGAACCCGGCTGCGTCACCGACACGGTGCCGTCGCGCGCAATGGTCAGGCTCTGCGCGTCGGCCGGGATGGTGATCGCCGGCTGCACCGCGTAGCCGCTGGCGGTCACCAGCTGGCCGTTGGAATCGGACATGAACGACCCGTCGCGGGAATAGGAGGTGGTGCCGTCAGGCATCAGCACCTGGAAGAAACCGTTGCCCTGGATCGCCACGTCCTTGGCATTGCCGGTCTGCTGCAGGTTGCCCTGGGTGAAGATGCGCTCGGTGGCGACCGGCTTCACCCCGGTACCGATCTGCAGGCCGGAGGGCAGCTGCGTCTGTTCGGACGACTGCGCGCCGGGCTGGCGGATGGTCTGGTACAGGAGATCCTCGAACACCGCCCGCGCGCGCTTGAAGCCGCTGGTGCTGACGTTGGCCAGGTTGTTCGAAATCACGTCCATCTGCGTCTGCTGTGCATCCAGACCGGTCTTGGCAATCCATAGTGAGCGAATCATGTCGGCTCCTTCAAAAAAATCAGTTTTTCATCCACGAAGTTCACGAAGAAACGCGAAGGAAAAATATCGCGGTCATTCGTGTGCCTTCGTGTTCGTCGTGGATAAACAATCAACTCATGCTCAGCAGCTGCGCTGCCTTGCTGTCGTTGTTCTCTGCGTGCTGCAAGAGCTTCAACTGCATGTCGAACTGGCGCGCCAGCGAAATCATGTTGACCATTTCGTCGACGACATTGACGTTGGAGGACTCCAGCGCGCCGCTGATCAGAGACACCTTGGGATCGGCTTCGGCCGCATTGCCATCCTTCAGGCGGAACAGGCCGTCGTCGCCACGAACCAGATCGGCCTCGGGCGGATTCACCAGCTTCAGGCGCCCCACCGACGTGAGGCCGGTTGCGGCGGAGCCGTCGGGCACCAGCGAAATCGTGCCGTCCTTGGCCAGCGCGATATTGCGGCCGGGCGGAATCGACAGCGAGCCGCCATCGCCCATCACCGTCAAACCGTCGCGCGTCAGCAGCACGCCGTTCTCGTCCATCTTCAGGCTGCCGTTGCGGGTGTAGGCCTCGCTGCCGTCTGCCGCCTGTACCGCGATCCAGCCGTCGCCCTGCACCGCCACATCGAGCTCGCGCCCGGTGTGCTGGATCGCGCCCCCACGGAAATCGCTGCCGCTGGTGGAGTCGACCACGAAGGTGCGGGTGGGCAGGATCGCGCCCTGCACCGGCACCGCGCGGAACTGGTCGATCTGCGCACGGAACCCGGTGGTGGTCGCGTTCGCCAGGTTGTGCGAAGTCGTCGCCTGCTGTTCCAGGATGTGCTTCGCGCCGGTCATGGCGGTGTAGATGAGACGGTCCATATGGCCCCCTTAGTGAATCAGCCGGTCAGCGCAGGTTGACCAGGGTCTGCAGCACGGCGTCCTGCGCCTTGATGGTCTGCGCGTTGGCCTGATACACCCGCTGCGCGGTGATCATGTTGACCAGTTCGGCGGTCAGGTCGACGTTGGAATCTTCCACCGCCGACGACTGCAGCACGCCGAGGCTGCCGGTATCGGGCGCCCCCACCAGCGCCGAGCCCGAAGTCGCAGTCTCGGCCCACATGTTGTTGCCCAGCGGTTGCAGGCCATTGGGGTTGGCAAAGTTGGCCAGCACCACCTGCCCCAGCACGGCCGACTGACCGTTGGTATAGCGGCCCAGAATCGTGCCGTCCGCGCCGATGTTGAAGCCGGCCAGCCGCCCCGAGGTATAGCCATCCTGGTTCAGCGTGTTGACGCTGAAGGCGGAGCCGAACTGGGTGGTGCCGGTGTAGTCCAGCGCGAAGGTGAGCGGGGCCGCTCCCGTCGTCAACGCCTGCGCAGGAATCGTCATCGCTGCGCCGGCGGTCAGGCCACCGCTGGAATCGAAGGTGAGGACGTTGGACGGCGTAGGCGTGAAGGTCGCGCCGCCATCCAGGGAGGCGTGGACATTCCAGTTGCCCGGTACGGCCGATTTGACGTAAAACATTTGCAGGGTGTGCTGATTGCCCAGGCTGTCGTAAACGGAAACCGAGGTCGAATTGTTGAAGCTGAGGGGATCATTCGGGTCGAACGCAGCCGTCGGAGCGACGACGCTCGAATCCAGGTTGAGCACGGCGTTCACGCCGGACGTCACCTGCGGCGCCAGATCGGCGGTATTGATGCTGAGCGGAGCCGGCGCACCGGTCGACAGCACGCCGCTGGCATTCGCGGTATACCCGGTCAGTCTGGCGCCGCCGGAAGAGACGATGAAGCCGGTGCGGTCGAGCTGGAACTGGCCGTTGCGCTGGTAGTTGACCTCGCCATTGTTGTCCATGCGGAAGAAGCCGCCGCCGTTGATGGCGATATCCAGCGGGTTGTTGGTGGAGGTGATGTTGCCCTGGGTGAACTGCTGGGCCACGACCGCCACCTTGGTGCCGATCCCGATGTTGGAGCCGCCGGAACCCGTCAGGGAGTTGGCATAGACATCGGAAAACTGCGCCTGCGACTGCTTGAACCCGACCGTGCCCGAGTTCGACACGTTGTTGCCGATGACATCCAGATTCTTTGCGGCGGCGTTGAGGCCGCTCAAACCTTGCTGAAAACTCATGTTCTGCTCCTTGTGATGGTTGCTGCCGGTTGACCCGTCTGGTTCACGCTGCCCGACTCAGAAAATCTGCCGGATATCGGAATAACTCACGCGTTCGTTGCCCGCCAGGTTGAGCTGCACGCCCTGGCTGCCCTGCGAGACGCTGTTGACCAGGCCAAGATGCAGGGCGGTGCTGTCGAATGACTGGCCGCCCTGGACGGCATTGACCTTGAATGTGTACTCCCCGTCCGGTGCGGCCGTGCCCGTGCTGGTCAGGCCATCCCAGGCCAGCACGTTGATGCCGTCTTCGCGCGGACCGAGGTCGAGACTGCGCACCCGGCCGCCGGCCGCGTCGAAAATCTCGCCTTTCACCTGGTCGGCGGGGCGTGACAGTTCGAAGCCGATGACATCTTCAAGCTCGGCCGGGCGGATGCTGTCTCCCGGAACCAGCACGCCGCGTCCGATCAGGTTGGCGGCCTGCGCCATCTGGTTGGCGCCCAGGCTGCTGGCAAGCGCCGCCAGGCTGCTGTTCATGTTCTCGATCCCCTGTACCGTCGAAAGCTGGGCCATCTGGCTGGTCACCTGCGCGTTGTCGAGCGGGTTCAGCGGATCCTGATTTTTCATCTGGGCCACCAGCAGGCTCAGAAAGCGGTTCTGCGTTTCTTCCGTGCCGCCCTTCGATGTCTTGGCTGCGCCTGCGCCAAACTGGCTGCTGACATTGCTTGCGTCTTGTACCGTGCTCATTGCGTCTCCTTAATTGCCGTTCGGGTGGGTCACTGGCCCAGATTCAGGGTCTTGAGCAGCAGGGTTTTGGTGGTGTTCATCATTTCCGCGTTGGACTGGTACGAACGCGAGGCGGAAATCATGTTGACCATCTCCTCCACCACATTGACGTTGGGCATGGTCACGTAGCCTTTTTCGTCGGCGAGCGGATTCTTCGGGTCGTACACCATCTTCATCGGCGACTGATCCTCGATCACCGCCGCCACGTTGACGCCGGTCGCGCCGTTTTCGCCCACCGGAACGGCGGCAAACACCACCTGCTTGGCCTTGTAGGCCTGGCCGTTGGCGCTGGTAGCGCTGTCGGCGTTGGCGAGATTGCTGGCGACGGTGTTCAGCCGCTGCGACTGGGCATTCATGGCCGAGCCGGCCACGTTGAAAATGTTGAGCAGTGACATGCGCTAGACTCCTTATCCCTGAATGGCGGCCAGCATGCCTTTGATCTGCTGGTTGAGCCGGGTCAGGTTGAATTCGTAATGAACGGCGTTGTCGGCAAACGCGGCGCGCTCCGCGTCCATGTCAACCGTGTTGCCGTCGACGCTGCCCTGGGCCGGGGTGCGATACAGCAAGCCCGCCTCCGCAGCCAGGCCGGGCTTGCCCGCCAGGTGGCCCGGTGCGGTGGTGGCCAGCCCCGCCCCGCCGGCCGCAGGCGTGCCCTGGAGCGCGCCCTGCAGGGCGGTCCTGAAATCCAGGTCGCGCGCCTTGTAGTTGGGCGTGTCGGCGTTGGCGATATTGGACGCCAGCACCTGCTGGCGCTGGTCGCGCACGCGCAGCGCCTGGGTGTGGAAGTTCAGCATGTCATCCAGCCGGTTCAGCATGGTCGTCACCTTGTTTACTTTGCCGCCTGAGCTGCAAAGCCTTTTTGCGATGACTGCATCCTAGACACGCCCCTGTCCATTCAATCGCACGATAAGCGGGTAAAAGCCCGCCCATTTCGGCGTTTCAGTTGTGGCCGTGCTTTCTAGAATGACGCACTGTGAAAAGGTGAATCGGGGAGCCGGGGATGACAGCAGCATCGACCCATGCAGGCAGAAGAATCCGCGGAATGTGGCTGGCCGCCGCATGCCTGTGCGTTTCTGCCGTCGCCCACGCGACAGACCGGCACGATCCGGCCGACCTGCAGGCGCATGCCGAACGCTTCCTGAAAACGCAGACCGCCGGCCTGCCGGGCACGGTCACGATCCAGGTCAAGCCGCCGCGCGCCGCATTGCCGGCCTGCTCCGCGCTCGACAGCTTCCAGACCGCCGGCAGCCGCAGCATCGGCAAGATCACCGTGGGGGTGCGCTGCCTGGCGCCAACCCCGTGGACTGTCTACCTGCCCGCGCAGGTGCGGGTGATCGGGCCCTATGCTGTCACCCGGCAGCCGCTGCCCGCCAACCACATCCTGACCGCAGCCGACATCACCCTGCGCGAGGGCGATCTGGGCAGCCTGCCGGCCGACATCGTCACCGATGCCGATGCCATGCTGGGCTACCGCGCGGTGTCAGGGCTGGCTGCGGGCGCGCCGCTGCGCAACGCGATGCTGCGCCCGCCGCTGGCGGTGCAGCAGGGGCAGACCACCCGCCTGGTGTTGAACGGACCGGGATTTTCCGTGCAGAGTGAAGGCCAGGCGCTGGCCAATGCCAGCCGGGGCGACCGGGTGCGGGTGAAAACCCGGTCCGGCCAGGTGGTCAGCGGCGTTGCGCACGACGGCCAGCAGGTGATGGTCACCTTTTAAGATGCCGACCGCTTCAGGAAATTTGCAAATTGACGTTACTGATGTAGTTTGAAAAAACACTGGACCAGGTTACTGCCATGAAAATTGATCCCGGCCTGAAGCAGGTTACGCTGCCGGCTTCCGTCGAAACCCGCCCCGCCCAGTCGCAGGGCAACAAGCGTGCCGACGCCGAGCAGACCCAGGTCACCCTGAGTTCGCGCGCCGCCGAGCTGAAGCAGCTGGAAACCCGGCTGGCAGCGATTCCGGTTGTCGACCGGGCGCGCGTGGACAGCATCAAGGAAGCCATCGCCAGCGGCCAATACACCATCAAACCCGAAAACATCGCTGACGGACTGATCGATTCGGTGAAGGAAATGCTCCATGTCGCCAAATGAGTCATCGCACGGCAGTACGACCCTGCTTGCCGGGCTGAAGCGGGAAAACGCCGCATGGCAGGCCTTGCTGCAGGTGATGCAGGAAGAGGAACAGGCGCTGGTCAACGGTGATGCCGACCGCCTGGCGGTGCTGAACACCGCCAAACTGACGCAGCTCCAGTCGCTGGGCGACCACGCGCAAAGCCGTCTTGCCGCGCTGCGGGCTGCCGGCCACACGCCCGATCACCCCGGCATGGATGCCTGGCTGGCGCAGCATGGCCAGGCCGAGCACCGCACCCGCTGGCAGCAGCTATGCGGCATGGAACAGGAAGCCCAGGCGATGAACCAGCGCATCGGCTCGCTGATCGAGCTGCGCCTGAGCTCCACCCGCCAGGCGCTGAATGTGCTGATCCACAGCGCAACCAGCCAGGGCGGCCTGTATGACAATGCCGGGCTTGCAGTCGCTGCGCACAAAGGCAAGCCGCTTACCGCTGCCTGATCAACGGATAAAGCGTCCCGGGCTGATCGCCTGCATCAATCCGGCCTCCAGCGGCAGCGGCTGCCGGATGATCAGATCAGCCAGCGCCTCACCCAGCAAGCCCGCCCACACCACCCCGCGCGAGGCATAGCCCGCCGCCAAGAAAAGTCCCGCCTGTCCGCCGACCGCCCCGACGATCGGCAGACGATCCGGCAGGGTCGCGCGCAGCGAAGCGCGCCCGCTGACCCGCTCCCCCTCGAATCGCCCGCCCGCCCCGGGCAGAATGGCCTCCAGCCGCGCCAGGTTGGCGAGATCGCTCGCCGTGCGCGGCGCGGTGTCCTCGTCATCGTGTTCGTAGGTCGCGCCGACCAGCAGCTGGCCTGCGCCCGGCGCCACATAGCCTTCGCGTGCAATCACCCGCTGGATGTCCGGCAGGCTGCCGGGCGGCAGCTGCGTGATCTGCCCGCGCACGGTATTGAGCGGCCACGTCTGGCCGGGCACCAGATTGCGCACGTCGCGTGCGTTGGCCAGCACCACGGCATCGGCCTCGGCCAGCACGGCGCCGTCGGCACCCAGCACCTTCCAGCCTGCAGGGGCCGCCTCGACACGCGACACAACGCAGCCGGTGTTCAACGCGATCGCCGGATGATCGAGCCAGGCGCGGCACAGGCTGCCAGGCACCACCCAGCCCGCGGTGGGGTAAAACACGCCGGGTGCGGCAACCGGCCAGTTCGCCAGTTCGCGCGCCTCGGCCATCTCCACCCAGCGCGCGTACCCGGCAGGCGGTCGGGTGTCAGCCAGCGCCTGCTGCTGCTTGATTGCGGCGTCCGTGTCTTTTGCCAGATGCAGCACGCCGCAGCGCGACCATTCGATGCCTTGCAGCGCCGCCCAGGCCCGCAGGTCATGCAGAAACGCCGCACGTGTCAGGCGCGTGGCGTGGTTGTCGTCGCGCGAGATCACCGGCCGGAACACCGCCACGGGATTGCCCGACGCGGCTTGCGCCGGCGCATCGGCACGCTCGATCACGGTGACCGCCACACCCCGCTGCGCCAAGGCATGCGCGATTGCAGCGCCTGCCACGCCGGCACCGACAACGACGACATGCCGTGGCACGGCAGATTCAACCCGGCGGGATTCGCCGGCAAAGCGCGCGCTCAGGCAATGCCGCTTGCGGCCATAGCCCGTGCGCTTGTCGCAGACGAAGCCGGCCTCCACCAAACCCTGCCGCACCGGCGCCGCCACCGTATAGGTCGCAGCCGTCGCACCGGGACTGGCCAGCCGCGCCAGCTCATCAAACAGCCTGGCCTGCCACAAGTCGGCGTTGCAGTCGGGTGCGAAGCCATCCAGATAAAAGGCATCCACCCCGGCCTGCACCTGCGGCAGGCAATCGAGCGCATCGCCCAGCATCAGGGTCAGCTGCACCGGGCCACCGTCGAGTGAAATTCGATGAAAGCCAGGCGTCAGCGTCGGCCAGTTCGCCAGCAGTTCACTGGAAAGCATTGAGAATTCCGGCCACTGCGCATGCAGCTGCGCCAGGTCTCCAGCGTTGAACGGATGTTTCTCGACCGACAGGAAATGCAGCCGCGCGGGACGCGCCGGATCGTCGCGCCATGCCGCCCAGGTCGTCAGGAAATTCAGTCCAGTACCGAAGCCGGTCTCCAGCACGACAAACGCGGCGCGTGCCGCCCACGCCTGCGGCAAGCCGCAGCCCTGCAGAAAAACATGGTGCGCCTGCCCGGCGCCGCCGTCGGCAGAATGGTAGATGTCGCCATAGGCGGCGGAATACGGAACGCCGTCCTTAAATTCGAGCACGGCAGGAACGATGGTTTTCAGCATGGTCGAATGTTACATTGGACCGGTTCACTGACCGTTTCGCCTCAACCATGCTCAAACCGAAAACTTGGGTTCGAATTGTTCTATTCGTATTGATCGGCGCTGCGCTGGCCTATGCAGGATGGCACCTCACCCGGCCGCAGCCGCCCGAGGTCGAACTTGGCACGATTGCGCGCGGCACAGTGGAATCCACCGTGGTCAACACCCGCGCCGGCACGGTCAAGGCCTGCCGCCGCGCCAAACTGGCTCCGGTGGCAGGCGGACAGATCGTCAAAATGCGGGTGAAGGAAGGTGAGCGCGTGAAGGCGGGTCAGCCGCTGCTGGAACTGTGGAACCACGATCTTGCCGCACAGCGTGATCTCGCTGGCCGCCAGCTGGCCACCAGCGAGGAACGCCGCCGCGAAGCCTGCATCATGGCCGATAACGCACGGCGTGACGCCGACCGCACGCAGCAGCTCGCCGCGCGCGGCTTCGTCAGCACGCAGCGCACCGAAGACGCCCGTGCCGAAGCGCGTGCCCGCCAGGCCAATTGCGATGCGCTCGCCGCCGACGTCAAGCGTGCCCAGGCGCAAATCCGCGTGACCCAGGCCGGGCTGGAACGCACCACGCTGACCGCGCCGTTTGACGGCATCGTGGCCAAAGTCACCGGCGAGGTCGGCGAATTCACCACGCCCTCGCCGCCCGGCATTCCCACCCCGCCTGCCGTCGACCTGATCGACGACACCTGCCTCTACGTGAGCGCGCCGATGGATGAAGTCGATGCCCCCAAACTGAAGCCGGGGCAACCCGCGCGCATCACGTTCGACGCCCTGGCCGGCCAGACCTTTTCCGGACATGTGCGACGCATCGCGCCCTATGTGACCGAGGTGGAAAAACAGGCGCGCACGGTCGAGGTCGAGGTCGATTTCGATACGCCGCCGCAACAGAGTCTGCTGGTCGGCTACAGCGCCGATGTGGAAACCATCATCGAGCAACGCCCCAACGTGCTGCGCGTGCCCACCCAGGCGATCCGGCAGGACGGCACAGTGCTGGTTCTGGGCAAGGACGACACACTGGAGACGCGCACCCTGAAAACCGGCCTGGCCAACTGGGCATACACCGAAATCGTCAGCGGCCTTGCCGCTGGCGACCGGGTACTGCTGTCCTTCGATCAGGAGGACGTGAAGGCTGGCGTGAAAGTCACACCCAAAGCCGCGAAGCCATGATTCGCCTCGCCGCGATCACGCGCGTGTTCCGCATGGGCGACCAGGAGGTGCGCGCGCTGAACAACGTCAGCATCGACATCGCGTCGGGCGAGTACGTGTCCATCATGGGGCCATCGGGGTCGGGGAAATCCACCCTGCTGAACGTCATCGGCCTGCTCGACCGCCCCGACGGCGGCCGCTACGAACTGGACGGCAACGACGTCACCGATCTTTCCGAAAACGAGCGGGCGCGGGTGCGCCGGGAAAAGATCGGCTTCGTGTTCCAGTCGTTCCACCTGGTGCCGCGCCTGACTGCGGCAGAGAACATCGAGCTGCCGCTGATGCTGGAAGGCGTCGCGCCGACCGAGCGCAAATCACGGGTCGACGCTGCGCTCGACGCCTTCGATCTACGCGACCGTGCACGCCATCGTCCGTCCGAACTCTCCGGCGGGCAACGCCAGCGCGTGGCGATCGCGCGCGCCACCATCCTGCGCCCGACCGCACTCCTGGCGGACGAGCCGACCGGCAACCTCGACCACCGCATCGGCGCCGAAGTCATGGCGCTGCTGGAAGGCCTGCACCATGCCGGTACCACGCTGATCGTCGTCACCCACGACCGCGAACTGGGCGCGCGTGCGCATCGCCATATCGGCATGCGCGACGGCGAAATCGTCGCCGACGAGACATGACGCCGCTCGACACCCTGAAGCTTTCTTTCTCGACCGTGGCGAGCTACCGCACCCGCTCGCTGCTGATCGTGCTGGCGATGGCGCTGGGCGTGGCGGCGGTAGTGGTGCTGACTGCGCTGGGCGAAGGCGCACGGCGCTATGTGGTAGGGCAGTTCTCCTCGCTCGGCACCAATCTGATCATTGTCCTGCCGGGCCGCGCCGAAACCTCGGGCGGCTTTCCCGGCGCGGCGCTGGGACAGACGCCGCGCGACCTGACCCTGGACGACGCCCTCTTCATCAGCCACTTGCCGCAAGTGCGGCGACTCGCCCCCCTGAACGTGGGCGTGGCCGAACTCGCGTCAGGCGGGCGGCTGCGCGAGGTGACGGTGCTCGGCAGTACGTCCGAGCTGCTGCCGATCCGCCACATGAAGCTGTCGCAGGGCAGCTTTCTCGCCCAGGGATCGGAACGCAGCGCGCAGATCGTGCTGGGCAGCGTGCTCGCGCGCGAATTCTTCCCCGACGGCAAGGCAGTCGGCCAGCGCGTGCGCCTCGGCGACAGCCGCTTCCTGGTGTCCGGCGTGCTCGCCGTCCAGGGCGAATCGATGGGCTTCAATTCCGACGAAATCGCCATCATCCCGATCGACTACGCGCAGGAATTGTTCAACACCGAATCGCTGTTCCGCATCTTGGTCGAAGCGCGCAGCCGCAACGCCATCGAACCGGCCAAGGCTGCGATCCGCCACGCCCTGACACTGCGCCACGACGGCGAGGAGGATGTCACCGTCATCACCCAGGACGCGGTGCTCGACACCTTCGACCGCATCCTGCGCGCACTGACGCTGGGCGTGGCGGGCATTGCCGCAATCAGCCTGGCGGTGGCCGGCATCCTGGTGATGAACGTGATGCTGGTGGCGGTGGCCCAGCGCACCTCGGAAATCGGCCTGCTCAAGGCCGTCGGCGCAACCTCCGCCGACATCCGCCGCCTGTTTTTTGCCGAAGCCCTGTGGCTGTCGCTGGCAGGTGGCGCCATCGGATATGCGCTGGGACACTTCGGCGCCTGGATGATCCGGCTGGCCTACCCGCTGCTGCCCGCCTTTCCCCCGGCGTGGGCCAGCGTGGCGGGCGTCGCCACCGCGCTCATCACCGGCGTCATCGCCAGCCTGCTGCCTGCCTCGCGTGCGGCGAAGCTCGATCCTGTACTTGCATTGAGCGGGAAATAAAAATGAGAAAACTCTTTATCCACGAATAGGGTTTTCACATGAACGCCGTCGACACCCTGCGTTTCGCCCTGCACGCGCTCACCGCGCACCGGCTGCGCACCTTCCTGTCCGCCTCCGGCATCGCAGTGGGGATTGCTGCGGTCGTCCTGCTCACCTCGATCGGCGACGGCATCCATCGATTCGTGCTGGCGGAGTTCACCCAGTTCGGCACCAACATCATCAATGTCAGTCCCGGCAAAACCAGCACCCATGGCGCCTCGGTGGGGGCCATCGGCAGCGCGCGCCTGCTGACGATCGAAGACACGCTGGCGCTGAAGACCTCGCGCTATGCGCAATACACCAACGCGGGGGTGATGGGCAACGCGGAAATCCGCGCCCACGGCCGCAGCCGACGCGTCACGGTATACGGCGAGGGGCCGGATTTTTCCCGCGCCTTCAACATGCACGTGGCGGTTGGTCAGTTCCTGCCGCCCGACGATCCACGCAATCCGCGCGCCTATGCGGTGCTGGGCTCGAAAGTGCGCAGCGAACTGTTCGGCAGCGCCAACCCGCTCGGCGCCACCCTGCAGGTCGGGGCATCGCGTTTTCGGGTGATCGGCGTGATGGCGCCCAAGGGCCAGGTGCTGGGCTTCGATCTCGACGACACCGTCTACATTCCCACCGCGCGTGCGCTGGAAGTGTTCAACCGCGAAGGCGTGATGGAAATCCACATCGCCTACCGGCCCGGCTCGCCGCTCGATGCGGTGGTCGCCGATGCCAAACGCATTCTGATCGCACGCCACGGCCGCGAGGATTTCACCGTCACGCCGCAGCAGCAGATGCTGGATACGCTGGGCACCGTGCTCGACGTGCTGACCTTCGCCGTCGCTGCGCTCGGCGGAATTTCCTTATTGGTCGGTGCGGTGGGCATGGTCACGCTGATGCACATCGCCGTCGCCGAACGCGTCGCCGAGATCGGCCTGCTCACCGCGCTGGGCGCGACGCGGGCGCGCATCCGCACCCTCTTCCTGATGGAGTCCATCGTGTTGTCCACCCTCGGCGGACTCGGCGGACTCGCGGTCGGCGCGAGCATCGCCTGGCTGCTGAAGACCACGGTGAGCGGCCTGCCGGTCAACACGCCGTGGGACTATGCCCTCGGCGCACTGGTGGTGTCAGTGCTGATCGGGTTGGCGGCTGGCGTAGTGCCGGCGATGCGGGCGGCAAGGTTGAATCCGGTGGATGCGTTGCGGGCGGAATAACGTCCAACATAACCGGCGCGAGCGGCCTTATCGCTTGCGTCCGTATTGATGAATGTGCTGGGAGTAATTAGTTGTGGAACCCACTCATTGAGGAAGGGATCGCTTTGCGAGGGCCTCTGCTAAGAAGCCCAGGAGTCGAGCGTCATTGAGTGATTCAGTGAGAACGCAAATCTCCTCTCCAAGCGTCTTTAATTCTTCAACAGTTGGAAGCGGTTGCCAGCTGTGGTCGTTTCCTCGCCGGAAGGGCTCTCCGTCAAGCTCCTTGCCCCAGACGCTATGAATCAGATCATTTCTCTTTTCAGTCGCGCGCTTGCATCGCTCGAGAATGGCTTGCAGCTTCAGCAGTGCCTCGCCCTCTCCGAGCCTCTGTCGGGCTAGCGTTCTGATCCGATCACGAAGTCGAGCCGCTCCGTCGTATGCGGTGGCGTCCAATGCCTCAGAAACTTCCAGTCGCGCCAGCGTCTTGATAGTCATTCGCAGGATGTGAGTTAGGTGCTCATGACGTAAGCTCAATTCACCGTAGGCCACGAGAAGATCTTTGTCCTCGGGTACGTGGAACATCATCATCTTTGCCACGACAACTCCTATTTTGTGACTCGCCCAGATAGGTGAGTTGCGCTTATGACGCCCAACGAAAACTGCCAATCCTCAAGGACACTTATAAGCCGTAATTTAGATTCAAGTTCAGGACTCATACCCCTCGCGATGCGTCGCATTGATCGTGCGCAGCAGTTCGCGAAACGGAATGCTGCGTTCGTGCTTCTTGAACAGCGGCATGAAGGTCAGGTCCTCGCCCTTCCCCATCCCCTCGTATTTCCCGGACGCCATTGATTCATGCAGGTCGCGTAGCATCTTGTCCAGGTCATCCAGAAACGGGGTGTAGGTGGCGGCCTCGTCGTCATCGTGTTCCAGGCAGGCGCGCAGTTCGTCGACTTCGTACACCGCTTCGTGCACCAGGTCGATCAGTTCGTTGAGGTTTTTGGCTTTTTTCATGTTCGTGTGACTTTGGACAAAGCGTAAGGATACCGCCGCTTGGCGGGCGGTGCGACAGGCGCAGGATTTGAGCGCACGTTCCGGATTGCGGGCCGGGCCTAACCGGTGAACACTGTGCTTCTCAAGCCCCATTTGAACACCGACCATGGATACCGAACTTGTCGCCACCCCGCCGAACGCTGCCCCGATGGAGGCCGAGCAGCGCTGGCAGGCAGTCGTCCGCCGCGACGCGCAGGCGGACGGCGAATTCGTCTACGCGGTCAGAACCACCGGCGTGTACTGCCGGCCTTCGTGTCCGTCGCGCGCCGCCAGGCAGGAGAATGTGGCGTTTTTCGAGTCGCCCGGCCTTGCCGCGGCGGCGGGCTACCGCCCCTGTAAACGCTGCAAGCCTGATGAAATCTCGCAGCAGCAACGACGCAATGCGCTGGTGCTTCAGGCCTGCCAGGCCATCGAGCACAGCGCATCGGCACTGTCGCTCGCCCAGCTGGCGCAGCAGGCCGGGATAAGCCCGCACCATTTCCAGCGCATCTTCAAGGCCGTCACCGGCCTCTCCCCCAAGGGCTACCACAAGGCCGTTCTGGCCCGGCGCGTGACGGCTTCGCTGCAATCCGCGCCATCGGTGACCGAGGCCCTTTACGACGCCGGCTTCAATTCGGCGGGGCGATTCTACGAAAACGCGTCCGCCCTGCTCGGCATGTCGCCCGGCCGCTATCGCAAGGGCGGTGCCGGCGAACACATCCGCCATGCCGCCGTGCCCTGCACACTGGGCTGGATCATCGTGGCCGCCACCCGCAAGGGGATATGCGCCATCGAGTTTGGCGAGTCGGCGCAGGCGCTGGAAGACCGTATCCGGGCGCGTTTCCAGCAGGCACAGTTCGAGCCGGCCGACGCTGAATTCCAGCAGTGGATCGCCCGGATGCTGCGTTACATCGAGCAGCCGAGCGGCGTGCTCGATCTACCGCTGGACGTTCAGGGTACGGTCTTCCAGCGCCGCGTCTGGCAGGCCCTGCAAGCTCTTCCCGCGGGCGAGACGGCGAGTTACAGCGAGATTGCCGAGCGCATCGGACAACCCAGGGCATTTCGCGCGGTGGCGCACGCCTGTGCGAGCAACGTCGTGGCGGTGGCGATTCCGTGTCACCGTGCCGTGCGCGCGGATGGCAGCCTGGCGGGCTACCGCTGGGGCATTGCGCGCAAGGCCGAATTGCTGCGGCGGGAAAGCAAGAAATAAGGGCCGTCGGTTGCCTGGAATGGACTCGCCCCCTGACGCATATGCCGTGCATTGAAAACGGGGACCGAAGCCCCCGTTGATGGTACGCGGCCACGGCCGGATCAGTTCGCGTAGTGCTTTCTGCGACGAACCACGAAACCAACCAGGCCAAGGCCGACAAGCAGCATGGCATAGGTTTCGGGTTCCGGAACGGCTGCCAGGTTGACTGCCGCATTCTGTGCCCCAAGGTAGTTTCCGAGATCAACTATCAGATTAGGGTCATAGTAAAGAGGGTCGGTGGGATCATTGGGATGCGAATCGCTGATGGAAACCAGTGCTTCGTGCGTTTCCGGATCATATTCGCCGGAGTATTTGTAGAATTCATAGCGACGCACGATCGATGCGGCGTTCGGACCCACCGGGGCGCCATATCCGCTCTCCAGCTGGCCGGCGAGCGGATTGCCCGGATCGGTCTGCAATAATTGCCACTCAACCTCGGTGACGGCCAGTTCAACTTTGGGATTGCCGCCCACGAGCTCTTCCAGCCCGATCGGATCCTCCAGTTCAGTGGTGAAAACCTTGACCCAGATGGCTTCCCCAAACTGGGCTTCATTTTCAGGCGCCGGCGCCTGAATCTGTGCGGCCACGACAGGGGGCAATACGCCCGCCGGGTCGGGTGTCACATTCCAGGCGGGGGCAGGAAGATTGACGACGCCATTGCTCAATACACCCGGCGTGGCGGTTTCGATCAACCAGCTATACGTGGTCTTGGTCGCATTCGCGGTCGTACCAACCCCGAAATGGTCACAAGGCGTCGCTGCACTGTAGCCCACGCCGCCGCCTGACCAGCAATTGTCTCCTGGCGTAATGAAGGTTCCGCTCGGCGTACCGTAATCCCAGCTGGTGCCATCGTATATCCCGAAATAGGTCACCTTGGTGCCGAACGTCGTGCCGTTCGAGTACTCGGTAATGGTGGGGGATCCATAGCGCACCACGCTGGTGGACGGTTCAAAACCGCGGCCGCTCGGAAAGCCGCGGCCCTCGCCCCCGAAAGTATCGGTGATGTCGCTGAGGTGCAGGCCCTCGAGATCGATCTCAAAGCCATGCGCGGTGTAGCCGGTATCGTTGACCACGTCAAAGTTACCCAGAAAACCATAGACCGATGCCGAGCCAAGGCTTGGCACCATTGCCATGGATGCGGCAATTGCCAGTACGCAGGACTTCAGTTTCTTCATGTTCAATGCTCCCTGATTTAACAGCACATAGGCCGCATGACCCTGCGCGACAGCCTGGTTCATCCTCCAGCAACAAGGAGTACAAGGGGGACAGCGCCCTGTCCATGCGGTTCTATTTAAGATATTCGCGTGTGTTTATAGACGATAATTCATCGGGTGTCCATCCTGACATGTCCTGTACAGGAACGACGGCCCCTCTGACGCCCAGGCCAGAGACCAACGCGATGGCGATCGAAGCGCTGCGCTTCACGTCTGCAAGCACTCCGACGCTCCACATCCACGCACAAAAAAACAGGGGCGCGCGGCCCCTGTTTGCACGTGCTGAAAGGGCTCAGCGCTTGACCGGCTTGGCGGCGATTTCCTCCAGCCTGCGTGCCTTGATGACCTGGCCGTTCAGCGCGGCCTCCTTGGCGCTGCCGCCGTAGGCCACCACCATCAGCTGGCTGTAGTACATCACCGGGATGTCGAACTTGGTGCCGTAGCGCTTGTTGATCTGGCCCTGGTAGATCTCGACGTTGGCCTGGCACAGCGGGCACGGCGTGACGATCATCTCGGCGCCGTGGTCGTAGGCCGACTCGACGATGTCCTTGATCTGCGCCTGCGCCTTTTCGGGCTCGGAGAACGCCAGCGCGCCGCCGCAGCAAGTGACTTTCTGCTCGTATTCCGGGATCGACTCGGCACCGACCATTTCGACCATCTAGTCGAGGAAGACAGGGTTCTCGAACCATTCGCCGGCGACGCCGAACCGCCGGTTGGTCTGTCAGCCGACATAGCCCGCGATCTTGACGCCTTCGAGCGGACGCACGACATGCTTCTTCATTTCGTCGAAGCCGAGGTCCTCGATCAGCACTTCCACCATGTGGCGGATGTTGGGCATCTCGTTGATCTGCAGGCCGGCTTCCTTCAATGCCTCACGGGTGTCGGCCATCAGCGTGTCGGAGTGCGTCAGGCGCTCACGCGTTTCGCGCGCACCCAGCCAGCAGGCGGCGCAGGTGGCGACGATTTCCTGTCCGGGCAGATGCTGTTCGGACAAGGCGAAGTTGCGCGCATTCAGCACGTGGCGCGGCAGTTCGCCGGCTTCGGCATAACCGATGGAGGCGCCGCAGCAGTTCCAGTCGGGGATTTCGGTCAGCTTGACGTCGAGCGTCTTGCACATCGACTCGACCGACGTCAGGTAGTTGGAGGCGGAAGCGCCCTTCTGCGACGAGCAGCCTGGGTAAAACGCATATTCATGTTTGGCCATTTTGGTCTCTCTCCTCAGCCCGCCATCTTGGCGGCCTTGCGGGCGCGCTCGATTTCGTAGGCTTTGTTCAGCATCGACTGGATGCCTTTCTGATCCTTGCACTTGTGGCCGCCGAGCAGTTCCATCACATTCAGCCGGCCGGCCTTGACCAGGCCCAGCGCGACCGACTGCATCGCCATGCCGTTCTTGATGCCCTGGACTAAGCCGTCCTTTAAAAACAGACCCATCTACAGCTTGTTTTCGTTGACGCGGCCGGTCTTGGTTGCGTTCTTCCAGAACAGACCGGAAAAGAAGCGCGTGGCCTGCATCTTCGGTGCCATGCCGATGCGATGCGCGTATTCGGCGATGCCGTGCATGATGTGGGTGATCGGCAGCTTGCGCGGGCAGCGCACGATGCAGTTGTAGCAGGAGGTGCAGTTCCACATCGAGGTGGTGGTCAGCACTTCCTCGCGCTTGCCGGCGCGGATCATCATGAAGAGTTCCTGCGGCGGATGCTCCCACGCGCTCTGGAAATTGGTCGGGCAGGAACCGGAGCAGACGCCGCATTGCATGCACATCTTCACCCAGTCGCCCATCTCGACCTGTTCTTCGAT
>JAIBFE010000155.1 GCA_019459705.1 Thiobacillus sp.
GGGCGCTGCCGGGCCAGGCGTGCCGCTTCGCGCGCTGCCGGGGCGGCTGGTAGCGGCGGGGCGGCAGCGTGACGCCCGGCGGCGAACGCATCGCCGACGAGCTGGAAGCCTGGGCCGAAACCGGACTGGCCGACTGCGACGGCGACATGGACGCCTTCATCGAGCGGCATGGCGGTGCAGACCTGCTCGCCACCCGCCACAGCGGCCGCACGCATTATTTCGTCGCGCCCTACGGCCCCGGGCCCGCGGATTTTCTGCAGCTGGAAATCGAGGAACTACACGAAGTGCTGGACCGGCGCCTGCTCTCCGGCGACAACCCGCCCGCCGACCTGCAGGAGCTGATCGATCCCCTGCATCCCGCCACACTGGAAGCGCATCCGGTGGCGCCACCGCACTATCGATTCCGCTGCCTCACCGATATGCGCCATGCCGTCGCACGGCTGCCCGCGCCGGTCGGACAAGTCCATCCGCTGTCGCGTTTTCTCGGTGAATGGGCGGCCAGCCAGTCCAGCACCCGGCACTTTTTCTGCGACCACTGGATCATCGCTCTGCGGGAACACCAGGACCGCTATCGCAACCCAGTGCTGTCCGCTTCGCCCGTCTCGCTGCACGCGAGGCAGCTCAAGCCTTTCCACTGGCAGCCGCTGGCCCGCGGCGTCGAGGCGGCCAGCCAGCTGCTGGCATTCGACCGCGCCGCCGGTTATCCCGGCGCCTGGTATTTCCACATGGTCGCAGGCGGGCTCACGCCACGCGATATCGCAACCACCCTGGCCGGTGATCTGGACGAGGGCTTCAACTACCTGCGCGAGCAGGACGCGAAACTGCTCGTGGAATGGATGCGGGCACCGTACAGCGCGTAAACACGCAGAGGCGCCCGCGGGATGCCTGGCAATGGCAGGACGCGGCAATAACTCACTATCATCGACAATTCACGCTCAATCTTCCAAGGCTATCGGCATGCTCACCACCCTGGTCATTGTTTTCATCGTCACCTACGCAGCGATCGCGCTGGAACATCCGCTCAATATCAACAAATCGGCTTCCGCGCTGATAGGCGCGGGGCTGCTCTGGACGATCTACGCCTTGTCAGTCGGCGATCACCACATGGTGAGCGAACAGCTTGGAGAATCGCTCATGGGCACCGCCCAGATCGTCTTCTTCCTGATGGGTGCGATGACGATTGTCGAGGTGGTGGACGCCCACAACGGCTTCGACGTCATCACTTCGCACATCAAGACGTCAAAGCTGTCCGCCTTGATGTGGCTGGTGGGATTCGTCACGTTTTTTCTCAGCGCCATGCTCGATAACCTGACCACCACCATCGTGATGATTTCGCTGATGCGAAAACTCCTGTCCAATCACGATGACCGCCTGTTCTTCGCCGGCATCATCGTGATTGCCGCAAACGCAGGCGGCGCCTGGACGCCGATCGGCGACGTCACCACCACCATGCTGTGGATTGGCGGTCAGATCACCACCCTGGCCATCATGAAGGGGGTGTTTCTGCCGTCACTCGTTAACCTGATCGTACCGCTCGGCATGACTGCATACGCCTTGCGCGGCCGCGATGTGGTCGTGCCGCAACGCGGGAACGCTGAGCAAGGGAATCAGACGACCGCGTTTGAGCGCAACCTCATGTTCTTCATGGGGCTCGGCATCCTCGTTGCGGTGCCGGCTTTCAAGACCGTGACTCACCTGCCGCCCTTCTTGGGCATCCTGTTCGGCTTGGGCATCCTTTGGCTGGTCGGCGATCTGGTGCACCGCAACAAGGATGACGAGACCAGGCAGACCCTTACCCTGGTGCATGCCTTGAGCCGCATCGACATGAGCTCCATCGTGTTCTTCATCGGCATCCTGCTGGCGGTCGCCACCCTCGAACACACGCACATCCTGGCGTCCCTGGCGCAGTGGCTGGACCAAACAGTCGGCCGCCAGGACCTCATCGTGATAATCATCGGCCTGGTCAGTGCGGTCGTCGACAACGTGCCTCTGGTCGCCGCATCCATGGGCATGTACAGCCTGACGCAGTATCCTGCCGACCACTTTCTGTGGGAGTTCCTGGCCTATTGCGCGGGGACTGGCGGTTCCATTCTCATCATCGGCTCCGCGGCCGGCGTCGCAGCCATGGGCCTGGAGAAGATTCACTTCTTCTGGTACGTCAGGAAAATCAGCGGACTGGCATTGATCGGCTATTTTGCGGGTGCTGGCACCTATCTTCTTCAATCCCAGCTGTTTCACTGAATCAAGCCGCGGGAGCGGCGGCGGAAGCCCGCAAAGTTTGTCGCCCACCCCCCACCCCCGTGCGCCTGTGTAGGGTTTGCTACACGAATCGCCCGCGCGATTTCTACTGAAATCAAGCACATACCTTTGGCACGCCGCTTGCGACAGTGAGCTCAGGACCTTTTCCGAGCGAGCCGCCATGCAAGCCAAGGACATTGCCGAGTTACTCAACGAACCGGCCTGCGAGCACAACACCAAGTCGAAATCCGGCTGCGCCAAGCCAAAGCCGGGGGCGACGGCGGGCGGCTGCTCGTTCGACGGCGCGCAGATCGCGCTGCTGCCGATTGCCGACGTGGCGCACATCGTGCACGGCCCGATCGCCTGCGCCGGCTCGAGCTGGGACAACCGCGGCACGCGGTCAAGCGGCCCCACGCTGTACAAGATCGGCATGACCACCGACCTCACCGAGCAGGACGTGATCATGGGCCGCAGCGAAAAGCGGCTGTTCCATTCCATCAAGCAGGCCATCGACAGCTATCACCCGGCCGCGGTGTTCGTATACAACACCTGCGTGCCGGCGCTGGTGGGCGACGACGTCGACGCCGTATGCAAGGACGCGGCGCAACGCTACGGCGTGCCGGTGGTGCCGGTCGACTGCGCCGGCTTCTACGGCACCAAGAACCTCGGCAACCGCATCGCCGGCGACTCCATGTTCAAGTACGTGGTCGGCACGCGCGACCCCGACCCGGTTCCGCCCGAAGCGCAGCGCCCCGGCATCACGGTGCACGACGTGAATCTCATCGGCGAATACAACATCGCCGGCGAGTTCTGGCACGTGCTGCCGCTGTTCGACGAAC
>JAIBFE010000162.1 GCA_019459705.1 Thiobacillus sp.
GGGCGGCGCGCGTCACCTGCCCGCCGCCGTCGATCCATACCTTCACGATCACCTTGTAGTTCTTGTTCTTCAGCGCCTTCTCGCGCGAAAGCGCCGCCTGGACCGCCGAGTTCACCGCGTCGTTCACCAGGGCGTCGTACCAGGCCCAGGGATTGCCTCCGCCACCGCTACCCGGCAGCGTCGGCACACCGCGCGCGATGTCGGTCGCCATGCCGCCCGCCGGGCCTTCGGCGATGCCGTCGGGTGGCGGCGCGTCGGCCTGCTGCGGCTCATCCGGCGTCGGCTGCGGTTCGTCCAGCTTCACCTCTTCCTTGATTTCCGGCTCCGGCGGCTTCTCCTCGGGCGGTGGGGGCGGCGGAGGCGGCGGCGTCACCAGGGTGATCTGCTGAACTTTCATTTTTTGCAGCGGGCCTTTCGGCGTCAGCATGTCTTTCAGCCACAACGCGATGAGCACGGCGGCGACCAGCCCCGCCGCCACCCCGCCCCAGCGCACCCAGGCCGGCTTGCGGTCGTCCTCCATGCCTATTTCGCGAGCTTCTGGGTCACCAGACCCATCTGCGTGATGCCCACCTGCCCCAGCAGGTCGAGCACTTCCATCACCTTGCCGTACTGCACCACCGTATCGCCCTTGACCACCACCGGCAGGTCGGGCGTGCTCGCTTTGGCCGCCGCGAGCTGGGTGCGCAGTTCGTCCAGGGTCACCGGATAGGTATCGAGATAGACCTGCCCGGTATCGCTGATCGTGATCGCCTTGGTCTTGGGTTTGGCCAGACTCGGGGTGTCGCTCGCCTTGGGCAGATTGACCTTGATGCCCTGCACCGAAGCCGTGGTCATGATGATGAAGATGACGAGCAGCACGTACGCCAGATCGAGCATCGGCGTGATGTTGATTTCGTCGTAGGGTTTGTCGTCCTCGTGCGCGCTGGCCATGGCGGGATCCTCAGCGCGAATAGTTCTCGGCGAGCTTGGTGACCAGCTCGTCGATGAACACCCGCATGTCCGATGTGATGGTCTTGATGCGCGCGTTCAGATAGTTGTAGCCAAACAGGGCCGGGATCGCGACGGCCATGCCCGCGGCCGTGGCCATCAGCGCCGCCGCGATGCCGGGGGCGATGGCGTTGACGTTGACGTCGCCGGTGGCGGCGATGACCGCGAAGGTGATCATCACCCCCAGCACCGTGCCCAAGAGGCCGATGAACGGGCCGCCGGAAATCGCGATGGTGAGCAGCACCATCAGGCGGGTGAGCAGGCCCGATTCGCGCACCAGGCCGGTGTCGAGACTGGCGCGGATCGAGTCCAGCGCCTGCGGCGTGAGGTTCTTGTCCTTGTCCGTCAGGTGGCTGGCGTCGGTGTCCTTGAAGCGGTGCGAAAGTTCCAGCGCGGCAATGTGATAGAGCCGGTAGAGCGGGGAATGCCGGAACGCGTCCGCTATTTGGGTCGACCTGTCGAGCGCACCGAGGTCGGACGACAATTCGCGGAACTGGTCGAGAAAGGCCCGGTTGGCCTTGTCCACCTTGTTCACGTACGCCGTCTTCGCGATCATCACCCACACCGCGACCACCAGCATCACGGCAAGCACGCCGATGGCGATCCAGCCGTCGAGCGTGAGCGCCTGGAACAGCGTGCTCCAGATGCCCCCGCCGCCGCCCTCGCCGCCTTCGTCTTCGCCCAGCGCGACCAGCGTGCCCTCAGGACCCTGCGCTGCCGCGACGGCCACCCAGGCGGCGGAGCGCGCCGCGCCGGCGAGCTGAATTTCGTCGGCTTCGCCGCTGTAGCCGTTGCCGACCGTCAGCGGGCCCGAAGGCACGACCGCACCGGCCGCCTCGCCCGCCGGCTTGCCGTCGATATAGAGCTTGAGCACACCCGCCTCGACGACCACGGCCACGTGCTGCCACTTGCCGTCCGCGAGCGGAACGGCGGCCGTCACGCTCGCGCCGCCGGCCTGCACGTTCAGAATGCCGCCCGCCAACGCGGCGGAGAGACTGCCGGACTGCATCAGGCTGCCGTCGAGCGTGGCGGGCTTCAGCCACATCGAGGCGCTCCAACCGTCGTTGGCCGACACGGCCGGAAGCGTCAGGCTTTGCGTCGCATCGAACTTGGCGCCGCCGTTGGTAAACGAGGCGGCGATGCGGGTGCCGGTAAACGTCGTGGCGTTCAGCCCGTTGGGGCCGCTGTCGAGCGGATTGCCGGCCAGCTCGTTGAAATGGAACACCGTGCTCGCCGCATCATAGGTGCCTTTGGGATCAGACGCGGCCACCGCCTCGGGATTGCCGAAATAGAGCCAGGCCTCGGTCTGCGCCGCAAGCTTCGGCAGCTTCACCCACACCAGCGCAAGCTGGTTGAGGCCGTCCCACTTCTCGATGTGGAACTTGAGTTCGGTGGCGTCGTCGCCCGCCACCACGCGCAGGTCGCTGCCGTTCTCGTTGGCCGACAGGAAATCGAAATTGCCGGTATGCAGGCGGACCAGCACCGGCGCGTCGGCGACCTCGCCCACCGGGTTGGTCAGCGTGATCTTCTTGCGCGCGCTCCAGTCCTCGTTCCACCAGGCATGGCTGGCGGCGGAAAACAGGGAGAGCAGCAGGGCAACCGCAACAGCAAGGACGCGCATGAGTCTTCAACCGGAATCTGGCAAGCGCCTGATTATGCGGACCGGCAATGACAGGGCATGGACGCCAGCATGGCCCGATCGGGCCATGCGGTGACTGTCGGTTCGGTTATCGCTGATAATTCGCCAGGCTCGTCAGCCGCAGAAAGTTTTGGGAGGCTTGTTCCCCCTGCCGAGCCCCTTGAGGAGCAAAAGAATCGTGGATTTCCCTGAAGTCTGGAAGACGGAAGACGGTTCCGTCCTGACATTGCGCCAACTGAACGACTCCGATGCCGAGAACCTCATTGCGTTTGTCAGGAACCTGTCCGTTTCGGCACGCTACTTCCGTTTCGGACAGGGTGACTACGACCCGGGGCTGGATGAATCACTGAAGGTCTGCCGGTTGCACCATGACGAGGGCCTGCACCTCGTCGTGCTGACGACCGGAGACACCGGCGAGCAGGTCGTCGGCTCCGCACGCTAAGTGATTAAGCCCGCCCGTTACAGCTGCGAGTTCGTCATCGTCGTAGCCGACAAATGGGGCCACCACGGCGTCGGACATCGACTGATGAACGCACTCCTCGAGTGTGCGAAAAGCCAGGGTTTGCAGAAGATGGTCGGGCGCATCCTCGCGAGCAATCGCGACATGCTCCAGTTCGTCAGCGGATTAGGATTCGCGATTTCCGACAGCGCCGAAGGCGACTGGATGAAGATTGCGAGCATCGACCTGTGAAGCGTCGGCTACCCGACGGGGGTAAGACGGATGCTTCATACAGGCCGGCAGACGGCCTTTTCATTCGCCGTGGCCGATCACCTCTGCCGAAATGAAGGTGGGCTTGAACGCCTGCTTCAGTTCTTCCGCGGCGCGCGCGGCTTCCGCCAGGTTCTGCGCCAGCGCGGCCGTGGTCGATGACACGTCTCCCCCCGCGTTGCTGGCGCCCGAGGTCGCCGCCGTCACCGCGCTGGTGTCGGCCACCGGCGTGCCATTGGAACTTCCAGACACGGAAATATTGTCTCCCCCCACTACAAACTTCCCTGCGAAAAAGCCGTCACCACCTGCACGAATGCCCGCATCGCCAGCATTGATCGTACCGTTCGGCGCAATCAGGTCGACTACGCACCTCTCGGTGCCGCACGGCGGGCCACCCGCCGGTTGCAAAGCGCCGATACCGCTGCCGGATGCCGCCCCTTGTAATTCCTGCGTGACATTACCCTGACTATCCACCTTGATGAGCGGCGGCGGCACCGCGGTCGCCGTCTTCTTGCCCTTGCCGGCTTCGATATCGCCCTCGCTCGACCACAGCAGCACGTCACCGCCCCCCACAGTCAGGATGCGCGACTGGTTGACCAGGATGTCGTCGCGGGAAAAGCCGCGGATATCACCGTCGCCCACCGTCACCATACCCAGCACGTTGTTGCCGACATTCACCAGGTCGGCCGGGGTGTTGGACAGGCCGACGATAAGTTCACCACCTGGCAACAGGAATTCGATGCTGCCGCCGCGCTCTGTTTTGACGCGGCTGGCGAACATGTTAATGCTGCCCTGATAGTCCTTGAAACTGCCGTCTTCGTTCCTGTTGCCGATTCCAGGGAACACCAGCTCCAGCGTCGCATAGCCTCGCGCATAGTCCGCCGCATAGGCGCTGTCTGCGTTGAGCGAATCGCGCCCGCTCGTGCGCAAGGCAGTAAACAGCATGTCACGCACCTTCTCGCGCTGCCCATCGGCATTCAGCGCGTCGATCAGCCGCACGGCCGCCAGCGCATTCCCGGTGTCGAGTGATTCGTCGCCGGTCAGCCAGCGCGCCTGCCACAGCGCGGCATCATCCACCGTGCCCGCCTCGAGCATGGCAATCAGGCGATCCACGGCTCCCTGATAATCCACGCCGTTTGCGCCCGTCCCGGCCGCCAGATGAATAGCCGCACCGCCTCCCGGCAAATTGGGGTTGTCGAGGTCGCCCCGGCTCACGATACCTGCCGAGGTACCCAGATCGATGTTGCGCCCGGCGACCACCTCCAGCCGGCCGGGACCGCCAATCCAGATCCTGTCGCTGTCGGTGCGACGCGAGCCTGACGCGAAGCGCACATCGCGCCCGGCCTGAATCAGGCTGTGATCCTCCCCGTCGGTGTGTTGCGCGTGGACACTGAAGTCGCGCACATCGCGCCCTGCTCTCACCTCGATCGCCTTGGATACATCCACCAGCGTGTTTTTGCTGCCATCGCCGAAGGCACCCGATATGCCTTCGACATCGGCGTTCACTGCATAAATCCGGGCTGGCATGCTGTCCCCGGTGTGGACCGGTGTCGCCGCATGCAATTGACCGGTGCCTGGCAAGGTCACGGCTGTCGCCGTCGAAACGGGGGTGGCTGCGCTGGGCAGGAGCGCAGGATCCCGGTCGCTCATTCCGAGCGTGGCATTGAACGTGACCGAATTACCTGCCAGGAGGCTGAAATTGCCTTCCGCAGCGGGCACCATGGTCAAGACGCCACCGGCAGGCTGGTCATGGATGAGAATATCGCCCTGGAATGCCGTGGCCTCCAAGGAAGGCGGCAGATAGGCCAGTAGTTCAAGCTGGCCCTGCAGCTTGCCGTCTGCCGTATCCAGTAGCGCGGAATAGGCGCTTTTCAAGGCCGCGACTGCGTCCGACCCGTTGATGTTGTGCAGGACCACCTTGTCATTCAGGCTCTCCAGGCTGACACCGCTATCGGCCGCATAGGTGGAGAACAGAGTCTTCCGTGTTTGGGTGGACGGGCTGACGTTGTACAGCGTATTGGTCGAACCGCTCGATTGCACGACCCAGTGCGGATTCAGCACGGTATGGATATTCACCGCATCCCGGGCCTGCACCCTGGCCTGCGCATCGCCCAGCGCCAGAATGGTGTAGACCGGCTTGTTGAACACCTTCTGGCCACTATCCACCTTGCCACCCGCCTTCAACACCACCTCGCCGCGGTCGGCGTAATACTGCCCCCCCAGCACGTCGCCACCGGCTTCCACCCGCACCGTGCCGCCGCCGCTTTTAACCAGGGCCGCCGCGTCTGGCGTCGAAGAAGCCATGCGCGCCTGCGTCGGGGTACTGGCCGACACATTCTCGACCCTGCCGCCGGCCGCGATGCGTATATCGCCGCCGCCGAGGGTGCCGACGCCCTGCTGGAACTGGTCGAAACGCACCCACCACGCCGGCTGAACGGTATAGTCAGAACCGTCCGCATCCAGCCTGCCCTGGCGGAACAGCCAGTTGTTGAACAATTGCGCGGATGGCGCGCCCACGATATTCCCCTGCGCCACAAGACTGACATCGCCGCCGCGTTCGCTGAATTTCGCATAGGCATTGATCGGCGGGCTGTTGAAACCGGCGACTGCGTCAGCCGCACGGCCCGCGGTATAAATCACCGCCTTGTTGTCCGCAAGCTTGATGTCCCTGCCGGCAGCGACCCGGATGTCGCCGGTACCGGTACGCACCAGCTTGCCAGCCGCCAGCGTCACATCGCCGGCATTTTTCACGGTCACCAGCGGATTGGCGGCTTGGCGGTCGGCGCCGCCGATCAGCCGGTACGACCACGAATCGTCCGACAGCAGATTTGCCGGCGTGGTGCCGCTGCTGAAGGGCGTCGCGTGGCTGAAGCCGTCCGACAGATTACCGTTGAGCTTGAGGTTGCCTGCTGCGCGCAGCGTCAACACGCCCGCCTCGCCGCCGGCACGGCTGGTCGCCAGATTCCAGTCGCTGCTCAGCGTCAGGTCGCCCACCGAGCGAACTTCGACGCCGTTGACGATATGGAACCCAGTGTCGCCCGACTTGCCCAGACGTGCCTTGATCGCAGCGTGATTCGTCGCATAGGCCGTGTTGTCGGCATTGATCGTCGCCAGGCTCAGGGTCGTGCCACTGCCGCCCGTCGCAGTGAGCAGGGTGACGTTGTCGTACGCCTTCAGCGCTTCGACCGCCACCGAGCGCGCGCCGCTGACCGTGCTGTCGACCGCATCGATGGCCACATCGCTGCCGTTGCGCTGCGCACGCAGCACCACCGTGCCGTCCTGCCCGCCGGAGCCGCCTGCCACATTCACGATGCTGCCGGCAGCCAGATCGAGGCGGCCCGCCGTCGAGCCGATCTCGACCTCGCCGCCGTCCTCGCCTTCGCCGCTGGATATGGCATCGAGACGTGCACCCGACTGGATGTTCACGTCGCCCTGCGCAAACAGGCCGATGCGCCCCGCCTCCTCACCCGACACATCGAGCTTGCCGGCCACGTCGATGACACCTTTATCGGCAGCGATCTGGATCGAGCGCGCACGGACCGTGTCACCGGCCGCCACGCTCACATCGCCGGTGCGTACGCGCAAGGTGCGCTCGCCGTCGAAACCGCCGCTGTTGAGTGTATCGTTCAACGCGGAGAAGCTCGCCAGCGTGCCGGTATCCACCTCGGCACGCGCGCCCTCACCACGACTGCCTTCGGCATCAAGAGGGGTTGCGCCCTGCACGCTGCCGGCGGCGAGCGCCACTGTGCCGCTGGCCGCCCGCACGGTGAGCGTGCCCGCATCCCCGCCTGCTGCGGCGGAAACATCGACGTGCGCGCCTGCATTGAACATGACACTGCCGCTGTCGCTGACGAACTCCGCGGTACCGCCCCAACTTGGCCTGCTCACGTCGAAGAAAGTCACGCTGCGTCCGGCGACATCCACTTTGGCGCTGGTGCCGAGCGTTACGTCGCCGGCACTTGCGTGAAGCGTGAACTGCCCCGAGGGCAATTCGGCATGGCTGTTGAAATCGACGCGGCTGCCAGTCAGCGCCCAATTCGCCCCCAGTGCCGTCACCGGCGCCAGAGCGCGATCGGCGGTGTGCTTCGCCACCGTCAGGGCGCCATTCGACGTCAGTGCCTGTTCGGCCCCGCGCTCGCCGCGGATGCGCGCCACATGGAGCGTGGCCGGTGCGTCGATGTCGGTCGTGCCGGTCCGGTCGCCGACCAGTTCGTTCGCGGTGACCGTCACGTTGCCAAATCCGCGGATCGCCTTGTCCCCCTCGCCCAGCACGAGGGTGTCGGCCTGGATCGTCAGCGCGCCGCTGCCCAGCGTGCCACCGGGCACAAACGGTGCTGCCCCCGGATTGGCCAGCGTGAGATTACGCGCACGGAGGTTAGCCGTGCCGCCGGCGTTGTCGAGGCCGGCAAGCCCTGCACCCTGCAGTACAAGATTCTGCAGGGTGGGCTTGCCGTTCGCGTCGACGCCGCCGACGCTGACGTCACCATACAAATCGAAGGTGTTGTAGCTGGTCAGGCTCAACGCTTTCAGGCTGTCGAGCGCATCGAGATCGGCCTGCGCATACGTGATGCCATCGCTGCCCGCCGGCGCGGCACCGAAGTTGATGCGCCTGGCGCCGACGGCCAGATTGCCGGCGACGGCTTCTCCGTTCTTCGCGAAGCGCGTCGATCCCGTGAAGGCATTGTCCCCGGTGGCATCCAGCGTGATCGAGTCGGCAGCCACAATGCGGCCGGTACCGCTGAGCGTGCCCCGGGTCGCACCAGGGCTGCCCGTGCGGACAAAGTGTGCAGTCGTCGAGCCCGCACGAACCAGGGCGCCCTCGCCCGCCGTCTCATAGCGTCCGACATCGCCCGCGTCACCCTGCGCGTCGATCAGGCTGCCGGCCTTCAGTTCCACCGTACCTTTGGCGGCGAGGATTACCTCGGCAGCCTTGAGGGCATGGCCGGCATCGTTGGCCAGCGTCGTCGTATCGGCACCGACCGTCAGGATCGTGGCGTCCTCACCGGTGCTGCGCGTGCCGCCCAGGAGCAGGCTCTCGGCGCCCAGCGCGTTGAGTGTGTCGACGTCGATCCGCGTGGCGTCCTGGTCGATACCGGTTGGCGCTCCGCTCACGACCGCCAGCTTCAAGGCGGTGATATCCACTGCCGCACCATGCCCGCCGTCGCCTGCAGCCAGGTCGTAAATCGCATCGAGCTTGAGGGTGCCGGCGCCGCTGCCCGTGGCGACCACCGACAGCAGACCCGCGTCCTGCGGGCGGTTCCGGCCTTCTGCAAAGAAATCCGAAGCACGGGTGAGCGTGAATTCCGAGCGCGCGCGCACCTGCTCGCGCGTCAGCACCTCGATGCCGCCCCAGCGCGCATCGCGCGGCGCGTTTGCCCGGCTGTCGGTGAGATAACCTGCTGCGACGCGCACGCCATCCTGGCGGCTGTAGGCCTGGCCCGGCAACAGATCCTTGATGCCGGTATTGAGCTTGACCGCATACGCACCGGGCAACAGTGCATAGTGTGCAGGCAGCAGTGTGTAGACGCCGTCGGCCAGCCCCGGCACACCGGACAGATACACCGCATCGCCCGCTGCACGGTCGAATCCCACCGCCTCCTGCGCATCGCCCGGCGCAAAGCCGCTTGCATAGCCGGGCAGGATGGCGTAGGTGTCCCTGTCGGCGAGGATGTCGCGCGATCCGCCCGGTCCGACGGTGAACTCATAGGCCTGCAGATCGCCGCCGCCGGACAAGTCGATTTTCGCACCGGCCTGCATATCGATGCTCGCCGCTTCCGTGCGGATCGACTTCTCAGCCAGCTCTTCCTGCTTGAGCTGGCCCGCTGGGACCTGATTCGGCGCGATATCCACCACCCATTCGCGCCCATTCTGCACCTTGCCGAACGGGATCAGGCTGCCTGGCGCCGCCGCGACGGATGTCAGGCTGCCGTCCTTGAAGGTCAGGGCATTCGTCGCCTTGAGTTTGATCTGCCCGAACGGCGCCCACAGATTGCCATCCTGCACGATGTCCCCGGCTTCCACCGTCAGACTGCCCAGCGCAGAAAGCGGCTGCATCGGCGTATCAGTGGTGCGGGTGAAACTGACGGTCTTGCCGGGCGCCAGGATGTTCACCTGACTGTAGGTGCTTGGCGCAACGACTGCGCCGTGGAAAACCAGATCGGCCGCGCTTTCGATTCGTGCGCTGGGGCGTGCCGGCGTTGTGGCCGGGGAGGTGCCGCTCAGCCGCACCTCCTCGGAGCCCGTCAATTCGGCACGCGCCATACCGCGCAGGCGCATGTTCCCCGCCAGTTCGAGCAGACGCGCGTCGACCTTCAGCACGCCCGAACTGGAATACGCAGCATCGCCGCCCAGGCGGTACCCATCGTAGTTGCCCATCCGCACCACGTCGGCCTTGATGGCAGCATCGCCACCCAGTGTTTCGATGCGGGCAGCGTCGAGTTTCACCTCCTTCAGCGGCAGGGCCCGGCCCGCCCCGGTGTTCAGGCCGTCTTCCAGCTGGATCGCGTCGCGGCTGGACAGCGCGATACGGTCGAACCCGGCCTGTTCCAGCATGCCGGCGGAAAGCCGGGCGCGCACCGGACTGGCATCCGGAATCGCGTCGTCCGGGTTCAGTCCTGCCGTCTGCGGCGCCACCGTTTGCGCCAGGCTCAGCACGCGGTTCTGCGAATCGAACGTGGTCTGTCCTTCCTGGCGCGCGTTCTTGCTCAGCGTTGCGTTGAACCTGCCGCCCCGATTGGACGCGCCGCCTGCCCGGGCAACGATATTGCCATCCAGCAGCATGCCTTCCTCGGCGAACACATTCAGCGTGCCGGCATCGCTGCCGACCAGGCGGCCAAGCCCGCCGGCTTCGTTGGGCATGTCCAGCCGCACCGGTGCCGCGCCTGACACGTCGATGCGCGAGCCCGATTCGCTCACCACATAACCGGTCTTTGCATTCAGATTGACCGCCCCACCCGCCAGGACCTCGCCCCTGACCAAGCCCCTGCCGTCGACATAGGTTCGCGCGACACCCGACACGTCGAGCAGGGCCTTATCGCCCAGCCAGATCGGGTTGCGGTTGATCGAGCCGAACACCGAACCGCTGCTGCGATCCAGCGTGGCCGAGATCGTGCCCCCATGCGCGACCAGCTCGCCCTCGATGTCGATTTTGTTGCGCGCCTCCAGCTTGATGCTCGCCTTGGGATCGGTCTGGATATGCGCACCGGCACCGATCAGGATGTCGCCGGTACCCATGCCGCTCTGCTTGGCAGCCAATGTCAGATTGGCGGCCTGACGCACCGGATCCTCGCGTCTGACGCGTTGCGTGAAATTTTCCACCCGGCTGCCGCTGGGATTCAGCACGTGAGCAGGCTTGAGATCCAGGCTGACGACGGTTGGCGCAATGACCGAGCCCTCCGCCACGGTCAGCCTGTCCAGCGCGGTCAGGCTGAAGTCGGCAAAGCCGCCGCGTTCAAAGAACCCGGCATCGAGATTGAGGGTCCCCACTGCAGGATCGGGATTGCCCCCGACCTGGATGCGGTGGCTGGTCAGCGCAATCCTGCCGCCCTTGCCGGTCGCATAGCCTGCAAGATTGCGGTCCACGCCTCTCAATTCATACGCCGACAATTCGATGTCGCCGCCCTTGCCCGCAACCAGCTTGCCGTCCGCGCGTACCTGTCCACCGCTGGTCACGTCCACGCGCGTGTTCTGTCCCAGCTCAATGGCGCCCTGCGCCTCGTAGACGCCTCCCGCACTGCTCACGTCGGCCGCCAGCGACACCTTGCCGCCGTCGACCAGGGGCAGCAGGGTCTCTCCCCCACCGCTTCCAGGCAATTCGTTCACCCAGGCGCCCCGCGCCGACAGTGTGACCCCGTCGCCCACGACCAGCCTGGGATTGGGGAGCACGCTCATGACGTTGTTGCGCGCCGCGAGGTCGATCGTGCCGCTGCCGGCCTCGATATCCGCCAGTATCGTCAGGCCATTGGCCGCGATCTGCACGCCGCCGCCCTGCGGGGTGCGCAGCGCCTCGCGCACCTCGGCAGCCTGATTGCTGAAAATCTCCAGCGTCGCCACCTTGTCCTGCCCCAAAAGCGCGGGGTTCACGACCAGGGTATCTTTGAGGTCCTGCGGCAGCGTGTCGCCGAACTTGAAACCGGCCGGCAGCGTGGCGCCGGTGCTGCTCACTTCCACCCGCTGGTTGAGCTTGTAGTCGTTGCGCACGCCGTCATTGACGGCATCGGTACCGAAGGTCAGACGCGCGCCTTCCGGAGGCCTCCCTGCATTCCGCTGCAACTCGCCGACCGTGGTGCGGCCCTGAACGTCGGCCTGCATCACCACCGCCTTCATGCCCACCACACCCAGCGCACCCGCGTCCTTGCCTTCGACATAGCCCGGGTCATAGCGGAAGCTCTGCCCCAGATCGATCACTTCCTTGCGATTCCAGCGACCGTAGTCCACGACGTAGCGGGTGGCGATGCCGTCGTAGCGTGTCTCGGCGTCGGCGTCTGCCAGATCGACCAGTTTTCCGTTCGAAGAAAGCAGGGTGGTTTTCACGTTGGCCGCGGTGTATTGCACGCTGCCGCCCGAGAGGTCGATAACCGCCCCGCTTTCCAGGAGGGTTTCGCCCTGCGAGAAGAGGGCAACCCTGCCGCCCGCAGTCGAGCGCTCGGCCACCGTGCGCTCCAGCTTGTCCTGATAGCTCTCCAGGCTGTCCTTGGCGATAAGCGTCGACTTGCCGGCATCGGCGTTGGCAAGCGCGCGATTGATATCGACGTAGACCTTTTCACCGCGCAGCGCCCCCTGCTGGTTGACCGGCGTATCCTTCAGTTCGTCGCCTCGCAACTCCACCTCGACCGCGTTGCGCGCAGCCGATACCTGCACGTTCTCCAGGCCGGCCACGCTGATGCGGGCGCCGCTGGCGATATGAATGCGCGCCGTATCGGATGTGGCCGCATTCGCGGTCGTGAAGGGCGAGTTCTGGCGCAGCGAGCTGGGGTCATCCAGCGCCTCGAACTTCACTTCGCCCGACGGCGCAACGATCGCGGCGCCATCCGCCATGCGGATATCCTGCCCTTGCACCCGAACCTGTGATGCCTTCGTCAGACCTGCCCCGGTCGATCCATCCAGCGCGGTCGTACCATCGCCGGCATCCGGCAGGACCTCGGTCAGGCTGTTTTCACCCAACAGTACGCGCCCGCCGCGCGCCGATCCGATGTTGTTTGCGGCAAGCGAACCCGTCTTGGTGTCTTTCGCCATCAGATACACTGATCCGTTGGAGACCACCGAGGTCGTCGCACGCGCGATGCCCTGCTGGTTCACCGCGTAGCCCACCATGGTGACGTTGCCGCGCGGGGTCGTCAGCTCGCCCAGGTTGGTCACGTGCCCCAGTTTGTCCTCCACAGCATTCTTCAGGGCAACGGTCTGGCCATCGAGCACGCCATCCTTCACATCGGCGTTGGCCGACTCGAAATCGGTCAGGCCTGCCGGGCTGTCGACTTCCACCAGCAGGCCGCGCACATTTCCATCCTCTGCCGAAGCCGTGCGCAGGTAAACCTTGGTGCCTGCCGCTGCGATTACCTGGCCATCCGCTGCTTCCACCTTGCCCTTGTTGACCACCGTGGGCGCAATCAGCATCACCCGTCCCTGGCTGCCCGCAGTGATCTTTGCCCCCTCGAACACCTTGATAAAGCCGGTCGCTCCCTCGAACTGAGGCGCCGTCGAATCGCCCAGGAACGAACCCAGGATGAAGCTGTCCTTGATATCCAGGCTGCTCGCGGTGAAGCTGTTCAGGTTCACCTGCGACCCGCCCATGAAAGCGATGCCGTTGCTGTTGACCAGGATGACATTGGCCTTCTGGCCGGCTGCTTGTGAAATACTGCCTGCGATGACGCTGGGATTGAGGTCGTGGATGCGCGCAAGCGTTGAGAAGTTGGCGCCCTGTACCAGATTGTTCGTCGCCAGGCCATCGACCTGACGGAACTGCACGTCATGGCCTGCGCTGACGTTGAAGCTCTGGAAATTGACGATGGCCTTGTTGCCCACCTGGCTCACATAGGCCTGCGTACCGCTCGCCTGATAGCTCGCCGTGGTGCCCTGCCCGGCAAAGTTCACGCTCGCCACCGGCAATTCCGCCTGCACCGGCCCCGCCAGCAGCACTCCCGCCAGCGCCAGCGCCGACCCGCCCGCCCCCCTGCCCTGACCGGTTTTTCCCTGCCTGCGCGCAGTTTCCGCCACTGGCACCATCATGCCTGAAGTCGTGTTGAAAACCAGCCGATAACGGTTGCGATTCATGGGGTTCTCCTTATGCGTGCCGGCGTGCCGATGGGCCGCGTGCGTACGTCCTGCCTACCTTAACTTTCGGGCGCGTCTTGCCTGTGTCATCAGGAATGAGCCGATCGGCTCACTCACCATTCGTAGCCCAGCCTGAAATGACCTCGGCTGTCGCCGCGCTCGGTGTCGCCCTGATCCTTCAGCGCCACCGCCCAGTCGATCCCGGCCGAGACGCCGCGCCAGCCTTTCAGGCGCATGCCCACACCGGCGCCGGCCAGGGTGAAGCGATCGTCCGCTGTGATGGGCTGGCGCACGTGCACATAGCCGCCGTCGACGAAGATCAGCAGGTGCAGATCATCGAGCGAGTCGGCCAGCTGCCTGGCGATATTGGGAGTCCTGCCTTCGATGCCAAGCACCGCGCCGTTGTCGCCGAGCGCGGCGGATTCGAGATAGCCGCGTACAGTGTCGACGCCGCCGATGGCGAACTGCTCGTTCGATATCAGCGGCTGCCCGGCGACCTGCAGGCTGCCGCGCGCGGCCAGCCCCCAGCCAGCCAGCCACGTTTCCTCGTGCGAAAACGTGCCGCGCAGGTAGGCGTAATTGGCACGCCCCTTGTAGCGCTTGTCCGCGAACTCCTGCTCGTCAGCGACCAACCCGCGCAGGTGGAAATTGAACGCCACCCCGACCTTGGTGCTGCGCCCCTCGCCCAGCCAGGTGCCGTCCCAGCCGAGGGTGAACGGCAGATAGGTAATCGGCGTGTTGAAGTCGCCGCCGCCGATCAGTGCCACCGACTGGTCGAAATCCTTGTAGTCCACCCCCAGCGTCGCAGTATGGAAGAAGCCCTCGCTGCGGCTGCGCAGCGGCACGATGTAGCGCGCGCCCAGGATGTTGCCGTTGCCCAGCACGTTGAGCGTGCCGACCGCAGCGACGTCCGATTCCGAGCGCACGCCGTACAGCGCGAGATAATTCCCCGACGCCAGTGGCCAGGTATAGCTGGCCGAAAACACCTTGCTTTCGTCCGTGTTCTCCGGCGCGGTCTGCACGGTGATGCCGAGGCCGTGCTGCTTCTGCCACAGGTTGTCCCAGCGCAGGCTGGCCGAGAGTCGCGTGCGCGTGGTGTCCTGGCTATAGCGGTCGTTGACCTCGACGCTGCCGTGCAGCGGCAGGCGGTCCTGCACCTTAAGGTCGACCTCGACCGTTCCAGGCGTCTTGCCGGGGCGCAGCACCGGCGTGATGCGGCGGTCGCCGCTGCGGTTAAGCGCCGCCAGTTCCTTCTGCATCTGCGAAAAATTAGGCACCGTGCCTTCTGCCAGTTCAGGCACCCCGGCCCTGATCTCGCCCAGGCTGAAATAGCGCGATTCGATCACGCGCAGCCGGTCCACCGGCGCCTCGGTCACCGCCAGCTTCACCACCCCTTCATCCACTTTCTGCTGCGGAATGCTCACCAGCACAGTGAGATAGCCCGCGCCGTGGTAGGCCTTTTCCAGCGCCTCGCGTGCCTGTTCCACGTCGCTCAGGGTTTTCTTCTCGCCGAGGTGCGGATACACCGCCTGCTCGACGAGGGTGACGGGTAACAGCGTCGTACCCTCCACCCGGTATTCGAATACGTCGAAAGTGGCTTCCTGCGCATGGGCGAAATTGATTGCACCAAGCACGGCAAGCCAGAACATCCAGAATGCGTTCTTCATGTATGGGCCAGGCTCATTTTCTTGAGCCATCGATTGCGTAAACCGTCTGCTTCACAAAAACGAAACAGGCGACACGCGGTTTCCCGTGTGTCGCCGTTAAATTCTGCCCTCCCCTTACAGGCGAAGGGCGATGACTACGTCAGTCGTTGTAGTTGCGGTTGTAAGGCGCGCACTGGTTGCCGTTCAGGTAGGCAGCGTCCAGAACCTGGCCACCCGTGTAGCCGCTGGTCGGGATGCCGGCAGCCACGTACTTCAGGTCGCCGATGTTGCCGAGGATGGCGGGATCCTGCGCCTTGTTCAGGAAGGCAGTGGCCAGCGCCAGCTTGTTGCCGGTGGTGCGCGAAGGCACGTTGAAGGAGACCCAACCCTGCAGGTCCCAGTCGCCGTTCTCATACGTGGCCAGGGTCGGGAACTTGCCGTCGCCGGTCGTCGTCGGCGCTGCGCCCGCGACGTCCTGGACGATCTTGCCGGCGCCGTCGAGCGAACGGAACTGCCAGTTGCCGGCGGTCTTGGACTTGCCCAGGCTGTCCATGGACAGCACGCCGACTGCCTTGTGGCCGCCCGTGCCGAAGTCGACCGTCACCGGTAGGCCGTCGCGATCCGCGGTGGTGTAGGTGCCGCCGGTGACCGCCTTGTCCAGACAGGTGGCGACGTCGCCCGACGCGAAGTTCTCGACCACCACCAGGCCACCCATACCAGGAGTGCTAGGCGTAATCGTGAACTTGCGTGCAACCTCATCCCAAACCTGGTTCTCGGCATAGGAAGAACCGCGGTCGGCGGGAGGATTTGCCTGGTCGCTGCAGGGGAAGTTGCCCGCCCACAGGTTCATCACGGCCTGGGTGCCCGAGCCCGGAGTGCGACGGCAGATCACGATGTCGCCGCTGAGGGTGCTGTCGACCTGGTCCCACGTGCCGACGTTGCCGGTCATGATGGCGGCAACGAGCGAGCGGTTGAACTTGACGTTGGCAGGCACGGTGCTGGTGACGGGGACGCCGAAGGACAAGCCATAAATCGGGGTCGCGGTCAGGTCTGCCAGTTCGGCTTCGTTCAATTCAGCAGCGGGCGTTTCACCTTCCGTGTTGACGCCAAACTTGAACATGAAAGGCGCGACGTCGGACACACCTACATCGGGAACGCGAGTGTCCTTTGCGCAAATGTAGGGGTCGGTCGACGCACCCGTGCCCGGCGTCACGCCAATCGCGCAAGTGGCGTCGGTCACGTTCAGCGAAGTGATTGCTTCAGCACGCGCGACGGGGTTGACGCCGTAGACCGAGCCGCCACCCGTGCGGTAGATCACGATGACGTCGTCGTTCGCGTTCCAGGTGCCGGTAGCGGCGGCCAGTTTGCCGGCCACGGCCAGATAGTCGGACTTGGCGCCTTCGGCGAACCAGTAGGTGGTGCCGCTGAACAGGCTGTTGATGATGCCGGAGAAGCCTTTTTTCACGGCGGAGGCGCCGGAAATATAGAGCACGCGGCCGTTGGCGTTGGCGTTGTTGACGACGGTTTCGGCGGCGGAGCCGTTGGGCAGGTCAGCGTGGGCGGTACCGACGGCCAGGGCGGCCACGGCGAGAGCGATATGATGCAGTTTCATCAAATACCCCTAATCAAAATGACGAAATAAAAAGCGTCCCAACCGGCGAAGGTCGCCGGTCAGCAATATAAAAAACAGATTTACACAGCCAGACGGCGGCGGGCCATGAAGCCGACCAGGCCCAGACCAGCCAGCATCAGGGCATAGGTATCAGCCTCAGGAACCGGGGCGGCGGCAATGTGCAGGGCATTGCTGGCGTCCAGGTAAACGTTGACGGCAGTGCCATCCAGGTACTCGTTGTAGAAGGAGTTCAGGATGCCGCCCGATTTAGCATCAATGCGCATGAAACCCAGGCCGTTTGCGTAGCTGTTGTTGGCCAGAGTGCCGGCGTTGCTGAAGTTCAGGAAACCACCGACGGTGTCCTTGAAGCTCGACTTGCCGGCCCAAGCGGCGCTGGCGGAAGTAACGGCAACGGAATCGGCGCCAGCCAACGCACTGTTAACGTTAACGACATAGCTTTGGACAGACAGCGTAGCCGAACGGATGACGTCATTCGCTTTGGTGGGACTCTTCTCAGGCAGCGTATAGGTGGTCAGCAGACGACGATCACCATAGTTATCGTTGGCCACAACGTTCCACTTCAGAGCGCTGGTATCGGTCACGCCAGCCAGGAAGCTGGTGAAGTTCGCATCGGCGGTCCAGCTCAGATCAATGGCGCCACCAACGGCCAGAGTGGTCTGGAAGGCGTCGATCGTGACGTTGAGGTCACGGCTGTAGGAACTGTTGCCATCCCAGATGCTGAAAAACAGTTCACCATTGCCGTTTGCACCGGCGTCGATGGCAGCGTTGGCGGAACCCGCGGCCAGCATGGCGGCCAGGGCGATCAGTTTGAATTTCATGTAGTACTCCTCTTTTAAAAAAAGACCCAGAAAGTTATGAAGCTTTCCGCCCCCCTGTGGGGCAGGCCTGCCGGCAAACGGCAAACCAACCGGAAATCGAGCCCGCGTGACTACGGACAGGGGAACTTTAGGGGGCGTGGATGACACGCAATGAGGAGACAAAAAGGGGAAAACTGAGCCGGATGGCTCATCCGCCGCACTGCGGCGGATGAGCAGAACGCCCGCGCGTTGCGCAGGCGCTCTATTGCGCGTCGCTTCGCACCGCCTGCGCCCGCAAAAAACCCAGCGCGATGGCCTTGGCGACGGCCTGGCCACGTGTACGGACGACGAGCTTCTTCATCGCGTGGCGCAGGTGGTTTTTGACGGTGAGCATGGACAGGCCGAGGATGACGGCGATTTCGTCATTGGTCTTGCCTTCGCGCACCCAGGTGAGTACTTCGACTTCGCGCGCGGTGATGAGCCCGACGGGACGCTCGCTGTCGGTTCGGGTGCGCGCTTCGTTGGCGAGCACCCGAACCAGGGTAGCCAGCAGGTGCGGCAACAGGATGTCGAGATAGAGCGCGAGGCGGCCATCGAAAGGCACCCGCACGCGTGAAAAACTGGCGTACCCCCTGATCTGGCCGTTGATCCAGCTCATGCCGTGAAAGGCGACGTTTTTCAGTTCCAGATCGCTCAGTCGGGCATGCCAGCCGCCGGCCTCGTCCTTGTTCGCGGCGATCATGCGCGGCTCGCCGAAGGCCTGCCATTCCTGCGACAGCTGATTGATCAGGCCGTCGCCGGGATGGATGACGCGCTGGTAATGATCGTCCTTGAAATAGCGGCAGGCGGTGAAGCGCTCGTGCAGAAGATAGCCGCTTTCATCCGCCAGTCCACACAGCAGGATTTCGTGGGGAATGAGCGACTGCACCGGGCCATGCACCCAGCTGAAAAAATGATGGCGCTGCGTCACCCGGCGCGAGGAGATCAGGATGCGCGCCAGGTGGCCGCATTCTTCATCGGTCAGTTCATTGGTGTTATGCATGAAGCCCCCTGTTGGGCAGCGAGCATAGGGTTGCCCGATGACAGCGGCGTGAAGGTTTTTTGAAAACGCGTTCTCCGGCATGCGTGCGCACAGCCATTCACACGCGCGTAACGCTGTGCGCCTATCGTGCGCAGTCCCGCATTCCCATCCGCCCCTATGAGCCACGACGAACTGCGCCTTCAACTGGAACACATCCTGAAAAATGGGCGGCTGATGACCCTGCTGCAACCCATTCTCGATCTGGTTGAAGGACGGGTAATGGGCTACGAAGCCCTGACGCGCGGGCCCTCCAACAGCCCGCTGCACGCGCCGCAGGTGTTGTTCCGCCTGGCCGAGCAGCATGGCCTGCTTGCGGTGCTGGATTGGGCCTGCGTGCGCATGGCGCTGCAGAGCTTTGCGCGGCTGAATCTGCCGGGGCAGCTGTTTGTGAACCTCTCGCCAGGCAGCCTGCTGGACCCGGCGTTTGCACCGGATGCGGTGCTGGATGCGCTGAGGAAAGCCGGCATCGCCAGCAACAAGGTGGTGATCGAAATCACCGAAAATGCTTCAGCACTCGATTACAGCGAACTCCGGCAGGCCGTGTCCCAACTGCGCACAGCCGGCATCGAGGTGGCCATCGACGATCTTGGCGAGGGATTTTCCAGCCTGCGCTTATGGTCTGAACTGAAGCCTGCCTTCGTCAAGATCGACAAGCACTTCATCGCCGACATCCACCAGGATCCCCACAAGATCCAGTTCGTGCGATCGATCCGGCAACTGGCCGAAGGCGCCCACTCCTGCGTGATTGCAGAAGGGGTGGAAAACCCGTCCGAGCTGGCTGTGCTGAAAGACCTCGGCATCCGTTATGCGCAGGGCTACCTGATCGGCCGCCCCTCTCCCGTGCCGATCCGTCTGCCCTCACTCGAAGTGCAGAGGTGTCTGCAATCCGGCATGGTCAGCGTGTTTCCCATGCTGCAGGCACGCGACAGCCTGCGCATGTCGGCTGGCAGGCTCGTGGCATCCGCCCCGTCCGTCCGTCCGCAGACGCCCAGCCAGCAGGTGCTCGAACTGATGATGCAGCATCCCGACCTGCATGCGGTGGCCGTGGTGGACAACGGCATTCCGGTCGGCATCATTCACCGCCCTGCCCTGCTCGACCGCTTCATCAGCCTCTACGGCCGCGAGCTCCACGGGCGCAAGCCTTGCCAGGACCTGATGGATGCCGATCCGCTCATCGTAGACAAGGCGACGCGCATGACAGAGCTGTCGGAACTGGTGGTCAAGAAAGGCAAGGAAGCCTTTACCCAGGGATTCATCATCACCAGCGAAGGGCGCTATCTCGGACTGGGCTCCGGCTTCGACCTGATGCGCGAAGTGACCGAAATGCAGATCGTCGCCGCGCGCTACGCCAACCCGCTGAGCGGACTCCCAGGCAACGTGCCGATCCAGGAACACATGGAACGCCTGCTCGCCAACGAACAAACCTTCGTCACCGCATACTTCGACCTCGACCAGTTCAAGCCCTACAACGACGTCTACGGCTTCCGCCGTGGCGACGACATCATCCAGCTGCTCGCACGCATCCTGCGCGAAAGCTGCAATCCGGAACTCGACTTTATCGGCCATATCGGTGGCGACGATTTCGTGGTGCTGTTTCAGAGCCTCGACTGGGAAGTGCGCTGCCACGGCATCCTGGCGCGCTTCGATCGGGAATGCCTGGCCCTGTTCAATGCAGAGCACGTGGAAGCCGGGGGCTACCGCAGCGAGGACCGCCGCGGCGCCATGGCTTTTCACGCGCTGGTGACGCTGTCCATTGGCGCGGTGCTGGTCGACCCCACCAATTTTCACCAGTATCAGGAAGTGGCGCGCGCAGCCTCGGAAGCCAAGCGCATTGCCAAACGCATCGACGGCAGCAGCCTTTTCATCGACCAGCGCCGCATGCCTTTCGGCCGTAAGCTGGCCAGCGAGCCCCCTCCGCCCGCCGAGGACTCCGCTGAAGCGCGTGCAGTGCTGCAAGATTGAGCGCTATCTGCGTTCGATAAAAAAGGCGGGCCAGAAGGCCCGCCAACGGAGTGCAGGAGAGACCTGCGGAACTGCCTGAGGTGCGCGCGATCCATTCGACCGGCACGTAGTACTTAAAGCGGACGACGCTTGACCCGTTCCACCATCAGGCCGACCAGGCCAATGCCGGCAAGCATCAGCATCCAGTCCTTCGGTTCCGGCACCGGCGTGGCGGACAAGGCTCCCGCATAGATGCCGCCTGCGCTGCCGGCCGTGGTGCCGGTCACGACAAACTGGTAAAACCCCGGGGCGCCGAGCATGGAAGGTGCGAGCACGGCGCTCAGTTCCAGTGCGCCGTTCACGTCAAACGAATCGTCGAAATCGTACTGCGTGCCATCCGTGTCCTGCAGGGCGATCGCAAAGTATCTGATGTCATAGACAGGGGTACTGCCGGAATCGTATTGCAGCTTCACCTTCACTGAAGTGGCAATGGCTTCGGACAGATAGGAACCGATGTCGAAGCTGTATATGTCGGCGATGGGTGTGCCCAGGCCGGCGATGGTGTTGTTGATGCTGACGTTCTGACTGACCGGATCGGCCAGATCGCCCAGATAGCCCGGCCCCGTGGCCATGGCCGTTCCCATGAACCCGGCCAGCATCAGGCCGAGCAGCGTTTTACCGTACATAAAACTCTCCAAAATAAAGTGGCAACATGACCATCGAACGCGCGTGAAGTACCTGCAACCGGATGCCCGCACGTACAACGCCTCTCCCAAGGCCGTGCGTGGTTTTCAGTACGCAGGCAGTGTCTCGCATCAATATTGCAGCGGGTGGTGTGACCGGGGCCACGGGTATGACACGTTCGGGCCAATGACGCCGAGCGGCCGGATCATTCGAATTCGTCAGCGCTGTCATCAGCGTCTCATCTTCAGGGCGGAAGATTTCTGCACCGTTCAAATCAGGGAGACAGCATGGATACGCACAACAGGAATCCGGATAGGCAGGCCGATCTTCTGGCAGAAGACACGCTGTACGAATTCGCCGATGACCCATTCGACGAATTCGACGAGTACGACGCGCAATACAACTATGCCGGCTGCTATCCCTGGCTGGCGGAAGTCATCTGTGCACAGCCGCGCGAAATCGCCCTGCTTCCGAGCTTTCTCGACAGCGACACATCCATCGAAGATGCGGACACGTCATGCTGACTCACCTGGATCAAGTGCGGCTGCAGGTCGGCTGCATCAGCCCGAACCACGCTTTGCGGTGCCTTCACATGTGATGTCAGCGGGATGTGCGGTAAAAAAAGACCCGCCGTGAGGCGGGCCAAAGATGCGCGTGAACGCATTCGGTGAAGCAGGTCCCCGTCATCGCTGCAAAGGGGACATGCCGTTTGATGAGGGCTCACGCCATGCATGCCGGCGATCAAGCCCGCTATTTTTATTTTCTTTGATGACTACATCATTTATTTCGATATGGCACGGCGACGCATGGCCATCGCGCCGACCAGCCCCAGCCCCGCCAGCATCATGGCGTAGGTTTGCGCCTCGGGCACGGGCGTCACCGCAACCATGAACGGGGTCAGGCCGACAAACTTCTTCTCCACAAATGCCAGAGAAGACGCAGCGCCGGTAGAAGCCAGCAGCAGGTTCTGGATCGTTACGTTGACTGCCTGCGCGTCACCCCAGGCACCCAGGTCGAGTGCCGCATCGGCCTGCCAGTTGTGAGTCGGCATGCCCGGCAGGTCGAGCGGCGCGGATGCGCCGATGCTTGCCGTCAGATCGGTGAGCGGGCTGGCAACATCGAACACGCGCATCTGCCCGCCAACGTCGGCCGTGCTGCCCGCGCCAAGCAGCAGATAATCGCCCCGCTCCACCAATCCAAGGCTGGCAAACGACCAGCCGTCGCGTGCCGTCACCCTGATGTTCATGGTGCTGTTTGCCAGGTCGAATCCCGCGCCGTTGAGCGACTGGGCCTTGAAGGCAATCGGGGTGAAGAACAGGGTGTCGCCGGATACATCGGCCTGCCCGAACAGCCCCAGCAGGGTATCGTCGAAGCTGAAATCGACCGAGCTTCCGGCCAGTGTTACAGGGGCGGCAAGCGTAGCGCCGCTGAGGGTTTGGCCAAGCAGAAACATGCCGACAGCCAGTTTGTTCACGCACTTCATGGGTTGCTCCTTAGGGATTATGGGTGGGGGACATTGGCCCGGACGCCATCATCCGGGCGATACGCGCACATCTCCTGCCGGATTCCGAAAAAACCGTGCCGTCTGCGGCTGCAGACACACCGGACGCAATGCCGACCGGACAAACAAGACCCAGCGCACGCCGGATGAGGCGCAAAAAAAACGCAGCGCCATACCGGCGTGCGCATGAGACATCGCCGGACCTTCATCCGGCGAAACAGGAATGGACGGGGCATGGGAGATACCCCATCCTGGCGCCAAAGTTGACGCCCACTGCTATTCACGCGCACTGCCTGTTGCTTTATTTTTCAGCGTATTGGCCGGAAACTGCCGGATCTGCCGTCCGTTATCTCGTCCAGGCCATGCTGCTTTATCTGCCAACTTTTATTCACCTTGCGGCCATGCTCATCCCGCCCGGTTTTTCCAGCACTCCGGAAAAAACAAGCCACAGCGCACGACAGGACGGAATCTGCATAGGCAATGCTGCGCAGCACCGTCTCGGCGTGCGCGTGGAGATTCGTTGAACAATCCAACGACACAGGACACGACAAACCCTGGGAGGGAGTTTGTCCGGACATCGAAAAATAACGACGCCCACTGCTTTTCACGCGCACTACGTGTTGCCTTATTTTGTACAGCTTTTGTTCTGCCGCGGCGCCTCGAATCTGATGTCCGATTGACTGCCTCGACAGTGATGGATCTTATCGGGTGAATATTTCAGGCCTTCGGGTTGATGCGCGCCCATCGATGAGCTGGTTGGCTCATGCCGGCATGTCCGGGGGCAGGAATCCTGGGGACAGGCAGGCGATCGCCTGCCCGGATTGTTCAGCTTGCAGTTCGAGCTTGAAACGCGCCGGCGCGCGGCTGGCGATCCGACTCAACGTTCAAACAGGTTGGCTTTCACGATTCGCGGTTCCACGCGAAACACGTTGGGGTCGCGCGGGTCGACGAATACCTCGACCCAGTGAACGTTCTGCGCCCCGAAGTTTTCCACGCGCGTGAAGTTCTCCAGCATCTGGTTTCCGGAGGGCTTGACCGGCCCGGCCAGCGGCTTGTCGACGCGGAAGTAATGGCTGTCGCCGTGTGCCAGCAGCACGGGCTTGCCGAATGACACGGCATGCTGGGTGACGCGCTCGAGCACCTTGTTGAAACCCTGGCGCTGCACATCGGAAACCGGCAGGTCGAAGTTCGGGTTCGCCTGCATCGCGATCATCACGCCAGCGGCCTTGCGCGCAGCGGCCTGTGCGAACACTTCGTCAACCCAGGCCAGCGCAGCCGCTTCGCGTGCCTGGACTTCGGACAGGCGGTCGGGGCGCGGCGCATCGTAGCTGTCGGTCGGGTCGATCTGGTTCCACGGGTCGAGGCCGTTGTTGCTGCCGACCACATGCAGCGTCGCCATCATCGCGCCGTTGAAGCCCCACATCGTGTTCTCGACATAGTCCTCGTAGCCCGCCATCGTTGCCTGGGTGCGCACCGGGAAGCGATGCTGCCCGCTCGTCATGCCGGGAACCGGATAGTAGATCTCGCGAAATTTTGCCAGGCGCTCGGTCGGCAGGTAGCCGCCGTTGTTGGCGCGATGGCAGTCGGTCCAGTCGTTGTCGCCCGGCGTCACCACCACCCCATCCTTGAACTGCTGGAACTGATTGAAGCGTTTTTGCAGCAAGGCGTCGTCGCAACGCTCGCTACCTGCCTTGACGTCTCCGGTGTGGACGACAAAACGCACGTGCGGGGCTGCATTGATGCCCTCGATCACCCTGTCGAATTTCGCTTCAACCGAAATGCCATAGGGCACATCTCCGATCAGGGCGAAAGAACTCGCGCCATGCTTCCCATGGTCGGCACTTGCCGGGCCACTCAGCGCAAACACCAGGCTGGCGCCAAGCATGCAAATGGACATTTTCTTCATTTCAAACGACTCCGGATAAACAGATGGAAAAGCGGCGTATCCCGCTCGGCGCTGTCTGCTGTCGCAGCAACCCGCTGGCGAGCAGACTGCAGGAGTCTAGGCATGCCGTGTTATCGGAATATGTTGAAATCAGGGCATGGCGCTGGCCCGTCTGGCCCATGGCCACTGCACACAGGCAATCAGTAAGCAAGCTTTGCCGGCCCTCGCAGCAGTGCCCGCGTTCCTTTCTGACTGGCTCCGGGCGCTCAGGCTGCATGCGGCCAGGTCGTGCCCATGGTCCGGGCTGCCTGACAATCGCGGAAAAAATTCCAGTCATGCCATCACGCCGCCTTTAACACGGCAGTCACACTTGGTTCTTATGATGCGCACATATCTGTAACAAACCCGACTGGATGTTCGTCATGCGCCCCCCCCGTTCCTGTACTCCGATTCCGCCCTCACGTGGCTTCACCCTGCTCGAACTGCTGGTGGTGCTGGTCATCCTTGGCCTGCTGGCCGGCTATGTCGCGCCGAAGTATTTTTCCCAGGTTGGAAAATCGGAAGTGAAGACGGCCCAGGCGCAGATCGGCGCGCTGGAAAAGGCGCTCGATCAATACCGTATCGACACCGGGCATTACCCCACGACAGAGCAGGGGCTGGCTGCGCTGAACGCCAAGCCTGCCGACGAGGCGCGCTGGGATGGGCCTTATCTGAAAAAGGCGGTGCCGAACGACCCCTGGGGCAAGCCGTATCAATACCGCATGCCGGGCGAGCGCAGTGAGCTGGATATATTCTCGTTTGGCCGCGACGGCGCACCCGGCGGCGGCGGCGAAGGCGCCGATATCGGCAACTGGTAATGCGCTATCGGATAAAAGCCTTGCGTCCCGGTGCGGGCGTGGCGGCGCTGACGGTGGAGGCGCTCGACGAGGCCGAGGCCACTGCGCGCCTGCAACGCGAAGGGGTGCAGATCCTGTCCATCGTCGCCGAGCGCAGCGGCTGGCTGGCGTCGCGGCGCGCGCGCTTTCCACTGCAGCTGTTCACGCAGGAACTGATCGCGCTGCTTGATGCCGGACTGACCCTGACCGAAGCGCTGGAAACGCTGGCCGAGAAGGAAAGCCGGCCCGAGTCGCGCCAGCTGATCGAACGCCTGCTCGCCACCATGCGGGAAGGACGCCCGTTTTCAGCGGCGCTTGCGGCCCAGGGCGAAGCCTTCCCGCCGCTCTATGCCGCCACGGTGCGCGCAGCCGAAAGCACCGGCGACCTGTCGCCTGCGCTCACGCGTTATGTCGGCTATCAGAACCAGATCGACGCGGTAAAGAAAAAAGTCCTGTCGGCCTCGATTTATCCCGTTCTGCTGATCGGGGTCGGCACGCTGGTGATCGGCTTCCTGCTCGGTTATGTGGTGCCGCGTTTTGCCACGGTGTATGCCGATGCCGGGCGCGACCTGCCGTGGATGTCGCGGATGCTGCTGGCCTGGGGCGAGGCGGTCGAAGCGCATGGCGGCTGGATCGCGCTCGGCGTACTGGGCCTCATCGCGGCTCTGGGCATCGCCTTCGCGCAGCCGGCCACCCGCGCGGCGCTCACCCGGCTGGCCTGGCGTACGCCAGGAATCGGCGAACACCTGCGCACCTTCGAACTGGCCCGCTTCTACCGCAGCCTGGGCATGCTGCTGGTCGGCGGGATCCCGATCGTTCAGGCGCTCGGCATGGTGTCGGGACTGCTGTCCGCCCATCTGCGCAATGGCGCGGCGGCGGCGACGGACGCGATGCGCCGTGGCGAAACCATCTCGGCTGCGTTCGCGCACGGCGAGCTGACCACGCCGGTGGCCACCCGGCTGTTGCGGGTCGGCGAAAAAAGTGGCCGCATGGGCGACATGATGGAGCGCATCGCCATCTTCCACGACGAGGAAATGGCGCGCTGGGTGGACTGGTTCACCCGCCTGTTCGAGCCGCTCCTGATGGTATTCATCGGCCTGACCATCGGCCTGATCGTGGTGTTGCTCTACATGCCGATTTTCGAACTGGCGGGGTCGATCCAGTGAACGCGCCCCACCCCGCCCTCACGCCGGCCACGCTGGCCAGCCTGCGCCAGGAGGCGCGCGCCGCCGGCCAGGCCGTCATGCTGCGGATACAGGAACAGTTCGGACTCGACGCCGACGCCACCCTGCATCTGCTGGCTGCACACGGCCACCAGCCTGCCTTCGACATGGCGGCATTGAATGCGCTGACAGTCGATTTCAGTCAGCTGCATTTCAACGAAGCTGCGCGGCGGCATTGCCTGGCCGCACGCGATGCTGACGCGCAACTGTGGCTGTTGCTGACCGATCCATGGGATAGCGCCAGTCGCGCCTATGCGGCACATGTGCTGGGCGGTCCGTTCAGGACCGCCCTCGCACACCCTGCCGACCTGGCCGCCCTGCTGGCGCGCCACGAGGAAGGTCTGCGTGCGATGGAAGGGATGGGAGGCGGCAGCGCGCAGGCTGCGCAGGATTCTGGCGCCGAGTCGCTGTCGTTCGCCAGCATCGCCGAGGACGCCAGTCCGGTGGTGCGGCTGGTGCGCTCGACGCTGTACGACGCGCTGAAAGCCGGTGCTTCCGACATTCACCTGGAAACCGATCCGCGCGGGCTGACGGTGAAATACCGCATCGACGGCGTGCTCTCGCACATCGCCCACGCACCGGGTGTGGAGGTGGCCGAGCAGGCGGTGTCGCGGATCAAGGTCATGGCCGAGCTCGACATCGCCGAGCGCCGCGTGCCACAGGACGGGCGCTTCAAGGTGGCGATGCAGGGGCGCGAAGTCGACGTGCGGGTATCGATCATGCCGAGCGTGTTCGGCGAGGACGCGGTGCTGCGGATCCTCGACCGGCAGGCGTTGTCGGAGGAACTCGCCGGCCTCACGCTGGAAGGCCTCGGCTATGCAGGGGCAACGCTGTCGCGCATCCGCAAACTGGCGGCCGAGCCCTACGGCATGCTGCTGGTGACCGGCCCGACCGGATCGGGCAAGACCACCACGCTGTACGCGGCGATTTCAGAAATCAACCATGGCCGCGACAAGATCATCACCATCGAAGACCCGGTGGAATACCAGCTGCCGGGCGTGCTGCAGATTCCGGTCAACGAGAAGAAGGGCCTCACCTTTGCGCGCGGCCTGCGCTCGATCCTGCGCCACGATCCCGACAAGATCATGGTCGGCGAAATACGCGACGCCGACACCGCGCAGATCGCGGTTCAGTCGGCGCTGACCGGCCACCTGGTGTTCACCACGGTGCACGCCAACAACGTGTTCGACGTGATCGGCCGCTTCATCCACATGGGGGTCGACCCCTACAGCTTCGTCTCGGCGCTCAATGGCATCGTCGCGCAGCGCCTGCTGCGGGTGAATTGCCTGCATTGCGCGGCGCCCAATGTGCCATCGGCAGAATTGATGGAGTTGTCCGGATTGACCCCTGAAAAAACGCGCGACTATCAGTTTCACCAAGGCACGGGCTGCGGCCACTGCCGCGGCAGTGGCTACAAGGGACGGCGCGCGATTGCCGAAATCCTGCTGCTCACCGACGAACTGCGCGAGCTGATCGTGGCACGCGCGCCGATCGGCCAAATCAAGGAAGCCGCCGAGCGCGGCGGCACCCGGAGCCTGCGCGAGGCCGCGCTCGCGCTGGTGAAATCGGGCCACACCACGCTGGAGGAGATCAACCGTGTCACTTTGGTCGGCTGACTCCCTGCGCATCGCGCTCGCCCCGGGCGAAGCGGCCTTGCTGAATTCGCGCGGCACGCGCGTGCTGGCCACGCATGAGCGCAGCGCGGCGAGCCTGCTGCCGTTGCTGGACGAGGCGCTCGCCGATCCGGCCTGGCACAGCCGTCGGATCGAGGTGGTGCTGTCGCAGCACTTCGTGCGCCACGTACTGACGCCGCCGCCCGGCAAGGCATTGCGCAGGAAGGAGGAAACGGCGCTGGTCACCGCCAGTCTGCGCGAGATCTACGGCGACGAGGCAGGCAACTGGAAAGTGCAGGTGCTTAGCCAGCCGCCGCAATACGGCCTGGTCGGCGCGGCGGTGGACGCAGCGTTCGCGCAACAGCTGGACGCACTGCTGGCACGCCATGGCTTTCGCGACGTGACGATCCGCCCGCTTGCCAGCGTCGCCGCGCACCGTTTGCCGAAGACATTCCAGGGCTGGTGGGTACTGGCCGAACCGGGCTGGCTAAGCCTGTTCGGCATGACAGACGGAGTCTGGCAACACCTCGCCGGGCTGCCGGCCGACGCCGGCTGGGTCGCGGCGCTGCCGGAACTGATCGAGCGCGAGGCTGCCTGGACGACGCTTCCGGAACAGCTGGACGTCTGGATTCAGGCATTCGGCGTCGGGGCGGTTTCGACGCCGGGTGGCGGAGACAGACGCTGGCAGGTGCTGCCGCACGACAGCCAGACATATGGCGCACTGGCACTGGCGGGATTCTAGATGACACGGCTCGATTTCGATTTTCATGTACGGTCGCCGCGCCCCGGCAAGCTGGGCATCGTCCTGGCGCTCGCCGGCGTGACGGCGCTGGGCTGGGCGTGGAGCAATCTGCAGGCCGCGCGCGCGACCGAAGCCGGACTGGCGACGCAGATCGCTGCGCTCGAACAGGCCCGGCCGCGCACCGCGGTAAAACCCGCTGCGCCCGCCGACACCGCTGCTCTCACCGCGCAGACGCGCATCAAGGCACAGCTCGCCTATTCCTGGCAGCCTGCATTCGACGCCCTGGCCACCGCACGCAGCAGCAAGATCGCGCTGGTCTCGCTCGATGCGGTGCAGGCCAAGTCGCACCTGAAACTGGTCGCCGAAGCGCGGCAACTGGCGGATGCCGTCGAGTTCATCGAGGCGCTGCAGCAGCAGCCGGGAATCAGACACGCCGTGCTTACCCAGCACGAAGTGCAGGCTGACGATGCCGAAAAACCGGTGCGTTTCAACCTCCTGCTGGAGCTGGGTTCATGAACGCACTACGGTGGCACCTGCATCAGTGGGCGCGGCGCCTGGGCATGACCGGACTGGTCGGGCTGGGCTTGCTGGCAGCCGCGCTGCTGCTGCAGGCGATCCAGGTCGCATCCCTGCAGCAGGCAACGCTCGAACAGCATGAAAGGCTCGCCGCACTGCGGGGGGGCGCGGGCCGCCGCCGACGCCTTCCAGGTGGAGCCACTCGCCTGACGCGAGGGTTCGACTAGCCTTTTCCGCGCATACGGTGGCGGTGGCCGCGGTGTGCGTATAGGACACCTTCACCGTCGCCTTCCCGGCGCCTTGCCTCAGTTCCAGCCGTAGGCGCGTCCTTTGGATATCTATCTGCCGATCGCCGAGGTTTCGGTGAACTGGCCGTTCCTGGTCATGCTGGGGG
>JAIBFE010000193.1 GCA_019459705.1 Thiobacillus sp.
GTGCCAAATCCAAGGCGACTCGGCGAAATCCAGCCTGTTCGGCGGGCGTGATCAAGCTTAAAGCATAAAAACACCGGACTAAGTATGTAGAACTGCCTGTAGAGGGCTTGCGGACGCGGGTTCGATTCCCGCCGGCTCCACCAATCCCAAACCCCCAATCGAACTTTTTCGATTGGGGGTTTTTCTTTGTCTGCTACTGCTGACCGCACCTTTTCAGAAACCTGGGCTTTTTCATAAACAGTCAGGAAAACCCGAGCGTTATTGCGAACGTAATCAATCACTGTTTTAATCAAACGCATGGTGTCCCCCACGAAATGAGACCGACCATGACGGGTGCGTCGCTCGAAGCGTTTGATAATTGACTTGGAACACCCCTGTTGCACCCCACAGCCAGAGAGGAGCACGGCATGATTACAAAAGATGAATTCGTTCAAAAAATGCACGCCAAGCTCGATCAGTGGAATACCGAGATCGATGCGTTAAAGGCAAAAGCGGATTCCGCTGAAGCGGAAGCCCGTACCGAATATCACAAGCAACTCGACGCCCTGCGCGGCAAGCGCGATGACGCCCGCAACAAGCTTCGCGAACTCGAATCTGCCGGCGAAAACGCCTGGGAAGACCTGAAGGCCGGTGTTGAAATGGTGTGGGAATCGGTCAGCGAGGCGGTACGCTCGGCCACTTCCCGATTCAAATGAGCAGCTCGCAACGCGCGCCGAACAGATTTTCCTCAACGAAACTGGAGTGAACCATGGCAAACGAGGGTTATCACGAACCGATCGAAGAACTCAGCGATGAGACGCGCGACATGCACCGGGCGATCATTTCGCTGATGGAAGAACTCGAAGCGGTGGACTGGTACAACCAGCGCGTGGATGTCTGCAAGGATCCTGAGTTGCGTGCCATCCTCAAGCACAATCGCGATGAGGAAAAAGAGCATGCGGCGATGGTGATGGAATGGATTCGCCGGCATGACCCGCGGTTCGACAAGGAACTTCGGGACTACCTGTTCACCGACAAGAAACTCGATCACGACTGATTGCATGCCGGGCTCGGCCCGGACAGGGGCGCCGTGATCAGCCGGCAGCCAGAAGCCGTTCGATCCAGGCGTGCATTTCAAGTGGACGCTGGAAATAGTAGCCCTGGTAACGCTCGCACCCCTGCTGCCGCAGGAAGGCCAGCTGGGCATCGTTTTCCACGCCTTCGGCCACCACCTCGAAATGCAGGTGGCGCGCCATCGACAGGATGGTCTCCACCAGCGCAACGTCGTTGGGATCATGTGGGATGTCCTGCACGAAGCTTTTGTCGATCTTGAGTTCGGACAAGGGCAGGCGCTTCAGGTAGGTCAGCGACGAATAACCCGTACCGAAATCGTCGATGGAGAAGCGCACGCCGAGCGTGACCAGTTCGGTCATGCGCGCGACTGACTCGGAGGCGTGCTCGACCAGCAGATTCTCGGTGATTTCCAGCGTGAGGTAGGACGGATCGGCGCCGGTGACGGCCAGTATCTCCTTGACCCGCTGCACGAAATCGGCCTGGTGGAACTGCCGCGGACTGACGTTGACGGCAATGCGCATGCCGCGGCCTTCGGCATCGAGGCGGGCGATGAGCATGCAGGCTTCGCGCAGCACCCATTCTCCAAGGGGCACAATGAGACCGGACTCCTCGGCCAGTGGAATAAAGCTCATCGGCATCACCAAGCCCCGCTGCGGGTGCCGCCAGCGCACCAGGGCCTCGGCCCCGATTACCTGTCCCGAGGAGTTCACCTGCGATTGCAGGTGCAGCTCGAAATTTCGCTCGCGTATCGCTTCGCGCAATTCGCGGTCGAGGGCATAGCGCTCGACGACCGCTTCCTGCATGGTGGGTTCGAAGTAGGCCAGGGTGTTGCGTCCGCGTTCCTTGGCCCGATACATCGCGGTGTCGGCCTCGCGCATGAGATCGTCCACGCTTTCCGTGCCCTTGGGAAACACGGTGATGCCGATGCTGGCGCCGGTGACGAACTCCTGGCCGTCGATGACGACCGGACTTTCCAGCGCACTGCGAATCTTCTCTGCCACAGCCATGACCAGGGAGCCTGCGTCCTCAAGGTTCGCGGCCAGATCGCGCAGCAGGATCACGAATTCGTCGCCCCCCAGCCGGGCCACCGTGTCTTCCTGGCGCAAATAGTACTCAAGCCGCCGCGCCACCTCGCGCAGAACGGTATCGCCCATGGCATGGCCATGCACATCGTTGATGCGCTTGAACTGGTCGAGGTCGACAAACAACACGGCGCCGCAACGCCGGCTGCGGTGAGCGGCTGCCAGCGCCTGGGTCAGCCGGTCTCGAAACAGGACACGGTTGGGCAGGTCGGTTAAAGCGTCGTGGTAGGCAAGGCGCTCGATTTCCGCTTCGGCACGCCTGGCCTCGGTGATGTCCATGCAATGTCCGACATAGCCCAGGAACTGGTTCTGCGTGTCGAAACGCGGACAACCCTGGTCAATGATCCAGCGATACTCGCCACTGGCGTGGCGCAGACGGTATTCCATGGAAAAGATTTCGCGACGGTCAAAGGCTGTCCGGTAGGTCTCAAGGCAGCGCAGCCGGTCTTCGGGATGCACGCTTTCGACCCATCCCTCGCCAGTTTCCTGCTGCAGGGTACGGCCGGTAAAACGCAGCCAGGGTTCGTTGAAATAATCACAGCCCATGTCCAGACCGGCAGTCCACACCAGCGCCTGTCCGCTGTTGGCGAGCGCACGGAAATGCAGTTCGCTGTTGGCCAGCGCTTCCCGCAACTGGTATTCCTCCGAAACATCGCGGAACACCAGCACCACGCCCTGCAGTTCGCCATGGGTATTGCGAATCGGCGCAGCGCTATCGGAAATATGATGGCGCGAGCCATCTTTCGCCCGCAGCACGGTGTGATTGGCCAGCCCCACCACCCGCCCTTCGCGAATGACGCGTGCCACCGGAATCTCCGCCGGTGCGCCAGTGAGCGCATTCTCGATCACGAACACCTCGGCGACGGGATGTCCGAGGGCCTCGGCCTGAGACCAGCCCGTGAGATGCTCCGCCACCGGATTCATCAGGGTGACGCGTTCTTCGGTGTCGGTGGCCAGGAGGGCATCGCCAATCGAATTCAGGGTGATGGCGAGCCGTTCCTCGCTGGTGACCAGATCCGCCTGCGCCTCCTGAATGGCGCGCGCCATCGCATTGAAATTCTCGGCCAGCACGGCAATTTCCTGCGGGCCCTGCTCCGGCACTCTCACATCCAGTTGACCGTTGCGCATCGTATTCGCCGCGCGCGCCAGGCGCCCCAGGGGCGATGCGACATAGCGATGCAACAGCCAGCCCAACAGGCCGATCATCAGCAAGGTGGCGATCAGGTCCGGGGCGCGCGCCTTGAACACGAACTCACGCATCACCTGCCGCTCGCGCGTGAGATCGAAGCCAACATATACGACGCCCTGCCGCTGGCTACGCAACTGCTGCACGCCGGCCGTCAGATGGAATGGCTGCATGGCGGCAATGTGCACGCCGTCCGGACTGGTGGAGAAAAGCGCAGGCAGCCGGCCTTGTTGCACCTGGACGAACCGCTGCATGTCGAAACCCGGCAGTACGTCGGTAATGAGCCTGCCGCGCCAGGCATAGCGGTGGGACGCCATCACATGGCCACTGTCGTCAAGCAACAGCACGGTCGCCGTGCGCGGGTCGCTCGCCACCTGGGCCAGATCTGCCAGCACCAGCCCCCGGCTGGTTTCCCAGCCCTGCTCTGCCATGCGCGCCACGTGGGCGATGTGGGCCAGCATGTCCATCCTGGCCTGCTGGTCGAGCTGGTCCAGACGCTTCTGCAGCGCATTGACCAGCGACAGGCCGAGCGCCACAAGCAGCAACAGCGCCAGCCCCAGAGGCAGGCTTATCCGCAGGGGTAAACGTCGCACAGTCATGTCGGCTCGGGCAGGAAGCGCGGGTCGGTCAAGCCTTCCAGTACCGGAATCCGTTTCAGCAGATTCGTGGATGTCATGATGCGGGCCACGTTCCCGGCGGCCCGCGCCAGACCGGGGCTGGAACCGCCCAGCCAGCCGTGGTTGGCCGTGACATCCATGAAGCGGATGCCCTTCAGGGCCGCGCGCACCTCATCCGGACTGACACCCAGGCGGGGCGCCATGAGGCGGAAGGCATCCTCGGGCGCACGATGCAGATAATCCAGCGCCCGAAAATGACCCGCCAGCAATTGCCTGAAACTGTCGGGTGACTGTTCCAGCGCGTCAGCACGTGCCACCAGAACGTCCATGATGAGGCCGGGAAAATGGCTGCTGTCAAACAGACGCCGTGCGCCCTGTGTCTGCAACTGGGTAGCGAAAGGCTCCCAACTGACCAGGGCGTCCACCTCGCCGGCAAGATAGGCCCGTACCTGGCGGTCGCCGGTGACCCTCACCTTCACGATGTCGCCGGGTTTCAGGCCAGCCGCTTCCAGCGACTTGCCCAGCATCAGTGCACCCGCTGCGGTTTCCTCGACGCCGATGCGTTTGCCTTTCAAATCCTGCAGCCGCTCGATACCGGGACGGCTCATGATGACATCCGCCCCGGCAGAATCGTCGAAAACCAGAATGACACGCACGTCGAGGCCGCCATCCCGAGCGAGCAGGTATTCGTCGAGTGTGAGGGTGGCCGCTTCCAGATCACCCGTGGCCAGCGACATGAGATTGTCCGTATTGGAAGGCATCTCAACCAGCCGCAGGACATTGGCGTCATACAGTCCCAGTTCGCGCGCAAGAAACAGGGGCTCGTAACCGATCCAGAGAATGCCACCGACGCGCGTCAGGGGAGGCGGAGTGCTGCAGGCACCTGCCAGCGCAAGCGGCGCAAGCGCGCTGACAGCCAGAAAACGGCGACGTCCCTTGTTCATTTTTTCCTTTTACCGGTTTCCAGCACTTCCCTGCTTTAACGAGCGGGTTTGCCAGAGAACCGGATTCATTGGCAATATCTCATGATCCCTTCCTGTAGTTTCGGCGTGTCCGGCCTTTTCTTGACCTGACTGACGATAAAGATTCTTTCCCCCGCAGCAGGAATAACGGCCGCGGGCTTATGCTGAGATACCGAGCCACAAGCTGCATGCCCCTAGCGCCGAAAGACAAATCGAGATGGATGAACTGATCAACTGGCTGCCTGCCGAACTGGCTTCGTTGCCGCGCTATGTGGTGGCGCTGGCGATCGGCCTGCTGATGGGGCTGGAGCGCGAGCGCAACCCGGCGGCCAAGGCCGGCCTGCGCACCTTTGCGCTGACGGGACTATTGGGCGTGCTGGCGGCGCACCTGGCGACCGAGCTGGGCGAACTTTGGCTGATCGCCGTGGGCTTGTTCCTGGTCGGCGCGATGATGATCGCAGCCTATCTGCGCGCGCCGCCCCAACCGGATGGCGACCCGGGAACGACGACGGTGGCGGCGCTGATGCTGTGCTATGGCCTCGGCGTGCTGGTCTGGAACAACGAAATCCAGCTTGCGGTGATGCTGGGGATTGCGGCCACCATGCTGCTGTACTTCAAGCCCGAACTGCGCGGCATCAGCCAGCACATGACCCGCCGCGATCTGCTGTCGGTGCTGCAGTTCGCGGTGGTGGCGCTGATCGTGCTGCCACTGTTGCCTAACCAGAACTATGGCCCGTATGGTGCGATCAACCCGCATCAGATCTGGTGGATGGTGGTGCTGATCGCGGGCGTGGGACTGGCGGGCTATGCCGCGCTGCGGCTGGTCGGGCAACAGCGCGGCGCGGTGATGCTGGGCCTGCTGGGCGGTCTGGTGTCGTCGACCGCCACCACCCTTTCCTTCAGCCGCCATGCCCGCGCCAGCAGCGACATGATGCCGGTCGCGGTGATCGTCATCGTGCTGGCCAACCTGGTGGTGCTGGTGCGGCTGGGCGTGCTGGCGACGGTGCTTGCACCCGGCGTGCTGTCTCAATTGCTGCCGGTGCTGCTCGGCGGACTGGTTGCCGGCGGGCTCGGTGCGGCCTATGGAGTGCGTCGGCTCAAACCGCAGGGGGAGCTGCCCACGCTGGCGATGGGCAACCCTACCGAACTGCGCCCAGCCCTGGGCTTCGGCCTGATGTATGGCGTGGTGCTGCTGGCCGCAGCCTGGCTGTCGGACTGGCTGGGCGCACGCGGCCTGTATGCCGTTGCGCTGGTGTCGGGCCTGACCGACGTCGATGCCATCACCCTGTCGAGCCTGCGGTTGCACAACCTGGGCAAGCTGTCGGAGGGCGTCGTGGTCAATGTCATCACGCTCGCCGTGCTGGCCAACCTGGTCTTCAAGTCGGTGCTCACCCTGGCCATCGGCGGCTGGCATATGGCGCGCCATGCCTTCGCCGGCATGGGGGCCGTGGGCCTGGGTCTGGTGGTGACCTGGGCTATAATTCGCGGTTTTTCCGCCTAGTCATCGAGTCCATCATGGAAGCCGAAAGCCTCAATCAGATCGAATCCAAACTCGCCGACCTCGGCGATCGTGCCACCCAACTCCGGGGGTTTCTTTGACTACGATCACAAGAAAGATCGCCTCGAAGAAGTTGCCCGCTTAGCCGAAGACCCCAATTTCTGGAACGACGCCGAGAAAGCGCAGGAACTCGGCCGTGAACGCAAGTCGCTGGAAGACGTGGTGCTGGTGCTCGACCATGTCGCCTCGGGGCTGAAGGATGCCGCCGAACTGTTCGAGATGGCACGCGAGGTGAACGACGACGACACGCTCGCCGCGGTGCAGGCCGACATCGCCGGCATCGAAAAGAACGTCTCGACGCTGGAATTCCGCCGCATGTTCAACAACCCGGCCGACCCCAGCAACTGCTTTATCGACATCCAGGCCGGCGCCGGCGGCACCGAGGCCTGCGACTGGGCGTCGATGCTGTTGCGGCAATACCTGAAATACGCCGAGCGCAAGGGTTTCAAGGCGGAGCTGCTGGAAGAATCCGAGGGCGACGTCGCCGGCATCAAGTCCGCCTCGATCAAGATCGAGGGCGACTACGCCTACGGCACCCTGCGCACCGAAACCGGCGTCCACCGCCTGGTACGCAAATCGCCGTTCGACTCGTCGGGCGGGCGCCACACCTCGTTCGCCAGCGTGTTCGTCTACCCGGAAGTCGACGACTCGATCGAAGTCGACATCAACCCGGCCGACCTCCGCATCGACACCTACCGCGCATCCGGTGCCGGCGGCCAGCACATCAACAAGACCGACTCGGCGGTGCGCATCACCCACCTGCCGACCAACATCGTGGTGCAGTGCCAGAACGACCGTTCGCAGCACAAGAACCGCGCCGAGGCGATGTCGATGCTGAAGTCCAAGCTCTACGAAGCCGAACTGCGCAAGCGCCAGGCCGAGCAGGACAAGCTCGAAGCCGGCAAGGCTGACGTCGGCTGGGGCCACCAGATCCGTTCGTACGTGCTCGACAACTCGCGAATCAAGGACCTGCGCACCAACGTCGAAGTCTCCGCCACCCAGAAGGTGCTGGACGGCGACCTCGACGTGTTCATCGAGGCGAGCCTGAAACAGGGCGTGTAAGCAACCGCTTGTGACCGCGTGCAAAAAAAGCGCGTGGTTGCAACTGCCGGGCGGCGACTTCCCCGTCATGCACTTCGGCGAAACCGCCGCTGCGACGCGCACCCCTTCCAGCGCTGCGCCCCCCTTACCCCGCCCACAGCCGGAGATTCCATGCGCACCGAAACCCCCGTCACGCTGTTCCTGAAGGATTACACCCCGCCCGCCTGGTGGGTCGAGTCGGTCGATTTGCATGTTGCCATTCGTGACGACCACGCCGAGGTTCGCTCGCGCCTGCGCTGCACGCGCAACCCGGCCGCCGCCGGCGCGGCACTGGTGCTGAATGGCGAGGCACTGGAATTGATGCACATCGCGCTCGACGGCGTGGCGCTTGACGCAACCCGCTACACGTATTCCGACGACTGGCTGACGATTGCGGGGCCGCTGCCGGATGAATGCGTGCTGGAGACCGTGGTGCACATCGCGCCCGACCAGAACACCCAGCTCTCGGGCCTGTACCGCTCGCGCGACGGCTATTTCACCCAGTGCGAGGCGGAAGGTTTCCGCCGCATCACCTTCTTCCCGGATCGTCCGGACGTGATGGCGACGTTCACCTGCACGGTGGAAGCCGAGCGTGCGCGTTTTCCGCATCTGCTGTCCAACGGCAATCCCGTCGCGGCCGGCGCGTGCGACGACGACCCGACGCGGCACTGGGCGCGCTGGGAAGACCCCACCGCCAAGCCCTGCTACCTGTTCGCGCTGGTCGCGGCCAAACTCGACGTACTGGAAGACGCATTCACCACCGCCTCGGGGCGCAAGGTTCGGCTGGCGGTCTACGTCGAACCCGGCAAGCTCGACCAGTGCGGCCACGCGATGGCAGCGCTGAAAAAAGCCATGCGCTGGGACGAGCAGCGCTTCGGCCTGGAATACGACCTCGACCTGTACATGATCGTCGCCGTCGGCGACTTCAACATGGG
>JAIBFE010000218.1 GCA_019459705.1 Thiobacillus sp.
TCGCCTTTGACGCCCGCGCCGCCCTCCTGGTGGGTGCGGGCGGGGCGTTTCTTCACCCCCCCGGGCCACGACTGGCGGGTGCCCTGCTGACGGGGCGACGGCGACTCGGTGGTGCGCGCGCCGATGGCGCCCCAGCTCACCAGGTCGGCGATGTACTGCGGCGAGATCAGGTCGAGGAATTCGGTGGCGCACGGCAGACCGATTTCGTTGACTTCCAGCAACAGTTTCCGCGCCAGGCGCAGGCCTTCGTTGATATCGAAGCTCTCATCCAGGTGCGGATCGTTGATCAGGCCCTTCCAGCCCACGGTGGTGCGCGGCTTCTCGAAATACACGCGCATCACGATGATGAGGTCGTGCGCGAGTTCGTCGGCCAGCGGCTTCAGCTTGCGGGCGTAATCCAGTGCAGCGGCCGGATCGTGGATCGAACACGGTCCGACGACGATGAACATGCGATCGTCCGCCCCGCGCAGCACATCGTGGATGGCACTGCGCGCATGCGCCACGTGCGCCAGCACGGCTTCATTGGCGCGCAGTTCTCGCATGATCTGCATCGGGGCGAGCAGTTCGCCGCTTTGCTCGATGCGGGTGTCGTCGGTTCGGGTGGCAGTCATGTCAGGCTCCGGATTGTTTGCGTGGGCTGCGGCGGCGTCCTAAACGAAAAAACCGCCAGCAGGCTGGCGGTTTCGTCAAGGCGTTGCTGTTCGTCTCAGCGCCTCCCGACCGCCTGCGGCGTGGGATAAAAGCGGCTAAAGAAGAACACGGCGGCCAAGTTCATGTGCGCCAGTCTACCAAAACCTGCCCACCCGCGCCAACCGCCTGTAAACACGGCAAATTCAGGCTGACACGCTGCACGCGGCGGCGCCGTATAATCGTTGCCAAACAAAGGGGCGGGGATCATGACAAACGGCACCAGCAACGAACACATCAGTCAGGAATTGCGGCGCGACAAGCGTTTCCAGGTCTCACAGGCGGCCATCATCACGCAGCCGGGGCATACCGAAATCGCCTGCGAAATCCGCGATTTCTGTTTTGGCGGGCTGTTCCTCAAATTCACCAACCCGGAAGCAGCGATCACTTCACTGGCCAAACGCGCCGATGCCGAGGTGGAAATCGTCTTCACGCCGGCGTCGACCCATGCCACCCAGACCTTCCGCGTGCCCGCCCAGCTCAAGCGCCTGAGTCCGCTCGGCGTCGGCGTCTCGTTTCTCCGCCATCCGGTCGACGCACTGCGTGCGCTGCAAAAGCTGCGCATGGCCGAACACCGGCAAAAACTGGCTGCCCTGCCCACCTCCAGTGCGCACCCCCATCTGCGCGAAGCCAGCACCACGTTGCTGAATGAAACACTGCTCCAGGTGCACGACCAGATCATGCGCGTGCTGGGCGACAAGCTGAGCGCAGCCGCCCTGCATGCATCCGGCATTGCCGAGCATAGCGGACTGCTGAGCGCCGTACACGAATTCGGCAATCACGCCGCAACGGTACAAACCCGTTTTGTGCAGCAGGTTCTGGATGCGCTGAAGCAGGCACGGCCCGTGCAAACCCAGGCCACCCGCGACACCATGGACGGCGGGCTGGCCCTGGTCGACGAACTGGACTTCGAGGACTGGCTCGCCACCTCGTCCGAAGCCAACAAACTGGAAGAGCAGTTCCGCGAACAGCTCGCCGACATCGAGCCGCGCATCGGACAATTGTTCGGCTTTGCCTGCGACCACAACAACAACCCCTTTGGCCCCGCCGTCATCGGCCATGCCTACCGCAGCGCGCTGCACGAGGTGTCGGTGCTGGCGCGCGCGCCCCCGGGGGCGTATGCCACGCGGCGCGATGGGGGGTGCGGCCCGCTAGCTCCGCGAAATTCCGAGTTT
>JAIBFE010000249.1 GCA_019459705.1 Thiobacillus sp.
CGCGCGCGAGCGGCGGCGCCTGTTCATCAACGTCGCCATCGCGATTCTGGCATCCCTGTCACTGGGCTTCGTGTCCTGGCTGTATCACCAGTATCTCGGTGGCGGACTCGACGTGTTCGCCATCTTCCGCATCGTGTTTGCTTCACTGATGGGAGGGTATGCAGCCTATCTCGCGGTCAGGCTGCTGCGCCGCTGGCTGTCGATGTCGGAACACAAGAAGGACACGCTGTTCCTGGTCAGCCGCTACTGGGGCGTGCTGCGCCCGGAAAGCATTTTCGGCACGGTGATTCTGGTGTGCCTGATGGCGGTGCTGGTAGGGTTTTTACTGTTCCCCGAACAGATCGCGCAACTCACCGGCAGCGAGAAATGGCTGAAGGCCCTGCGCGACGCCTACCCGATGCTGCAGAAATAAATCACACCGCGTCGAGCGTCGCCAGTTCCCAGCGCGGCTTGACCGCAAATGTCAGATCCATATTTGTTGCATGCGCCAACCGCTGCGCCCCGGCGTAGGCAATCATCGCGCCGTTGTCGGTGCAGAACTCCAGCCGCGGGTAGAACACGCTGATGCCGCGAGCCGCCGCCTCGTGGGTGAGCCGCTCGCGCAAGTGCGTGTTGGCGCCCACTCCGCCGGCCACCACCAGCCGGCTTGCGCCGCTGTGTGCGCAGGCGGCCAGGCTCTTGCTCACCAGCACCTCCACCGCCGCGGCCTGGAATGCGGCGGCGATGTCCGCCGCCTGTTCCAGCCCCTGCTTGCGCACCAGCGTCAGCACCGCGGTCTTGAGGCCGCTGAAGCTGAAATCGAAATCCCCCGAATTGAGCATCGGCCGCGGCAGACTGAAGCGGCTGAGGTCGCCCGTTGCAGCCAGCTTCGACAACGCCGGTCCGCCCGGATAGCCCAGCCCAAGCAGTTGGGCCGTCTTGTCGAAGGCTTCGCCAGCGGCATCGTCCAGCGTTTCGCCCAACAGGGTATAGCGCCCGACGCCTGAAACCAGCATCAGTTGGGTGTGCCCGCCCGACACCAGCAAGGCAACGAACGGAAATTCCGGCGGCGTGTCGGAAATCAGCGGCGACAGCATGTGGCCCTCCAGATGGTGTACACCGACCGCCGGGATACCCAACGCATAGGCCAGCGCGCGCGCCATGCCGGCGCCCACCAGCAAGGCGCCGGCAAGCCCCGGCCCCTGCGTGTACGCAATGCCATCGATATCAGAAAGTGTGCGGCCACTCTCGCCCAAAACCTCTCGAGTCAAAGGCAGCACCCGCCGGATATGGTCGCGTGACGCCAGTTCCGGCACCACCCCACCATAGTCGTTGTGCATGGCGATCTGCGAATACAGCGCATGCGCCAACAGGCCGTGCACGCTGTCATACAGCGCGACACCGGTTTCATCGCAGGAGGATTCGACGCCAAGCACCAACATGGGGGATAAACAGGGGACTGGAAAAATCCTTGTGAGCTTGTTATTATTCTCGTTTTTCCAGTTCACAGGAAGCTTCTCCGGAAGCCATCTTCATATGCCTCATGTCAAAGTCAAAGAAAACGAGCCGTTTGATGTCGCCTTGCGCCGCTTCAAACGCTCCATCGAAAAAGTGGGTCTCCTGACCGAACTGCGCGCCCGCGAGTTCTACGAGAAGCCCACCGCCGAGCGCAAGCGCAAGCTCGCCGCTGCGGTCAAGCGCCAAAGCAAGCGCCTGCGCGGCCAGCAACTCCCCCCCAAGATGTATTGATTCTGCCGTTCGGCAGAATCTTCCCACCCACGCCCGCCCGGCATGTCGCTCAAGCTCCGCATCACTGACGACATGAAGGCGGCGATGCGCGCCAAGGAAACGGCACGCCTCGGTACGATTCGCCTGCTGCTCGCTGCGATCAAGCAGAAAGAAGTCGACGAACGAATCGAGCTGAACGATGCCGCAGTCAGCAGCATCGTCGAAAAACTCATCAAGCAGCGCAAGGATTCGATCAGCCAGTTCCAGGCTGCCGGCCGGGACGATCTGGTCGCCGCGGAACAGGCCGAACTGGCCGTGCTGCAGGCCTACCTGCCCGAGCAGCTCTCCGCCGCCGAGGTCGAAGCTGAAGTGGTCGCGGCCATCGCCGAATCCGGCGCGTCCAGCGCCAAGGATATGGGCAAGGTCATGGGCCTGCTGAAACCCCGTCTTGCCGGCCGTGCCGACATGGGTCAGGTCTCCGCGCTGATCAAAACGCGTCTCGCCAGCTGACCCCCACCCGGCGCCTGCCCGGGTTTATCATGCATCAACCATGATCCCGCGCGATTTCATCGACACCCTGCTCGCCCGCGTCGACATCGTCGACGTCATCGATCGGCGCGTGCCGCTGAAGAAAGCCGGGCAGAACTACCAGGCCTGCTGTCCCTTCCACAGCGAAAAAACCCCCTCCTTCACGGTCAGTCCGACCAAGCAGTTCTATCACTGCTTCGGCTGCGGCGCGCACGGCACCGCGCTCGGTTTCCTGATGGAATACGAGCACATGAGCTTTCCCGACGCGGTCGGAGCGCTGGCGCAGGATGTCGGCCTGCCGGTGCCCGAATCCGGCGAGCCCGACCGCCCCAAGCCGCCGCCCGCGCTGTGGGACGCACTGGAGCAGGCCGTGCAGTTCTATAAAAAACAGTTGAAGCAGACGCCGCGCGCAATCGACTATCTGAAACGGCGTGGTCTGACCGGAGCCATTGCCGCCCGCTATGGCATCGGCTACGCCCCCGACGGCTCACCGCTGAAGCAGGTCTTTTCTGATTACACAGCGGACGCCCTTGCCGCTTCGGGCCTGGTCATCGACGGCGATCGTGGCCGCTACGACCGCTTCCGCGACCGCATCATGTTCCCGATCAAGAACATCAAGGGCCAGATCGTCGGCTTTGGCGGGCGCGTGCTCGACCAGGGCGAGCCCAAGTACCTCAACTCGCCGGAAACCCCGCTGTTCCACAAAGGCTCCGAGCTATACGGCCTGTTCGAGGCGCGCGCCGCGATCAAAGCGGCCGGACGCGCCATCGTCGTCGAAGGCTACATGGACGTGGTCGCACTGGCGCAGCATGGCGTCGAATTTGCGGTGGCCGCGCTGGGCACCGCCACCACGCCGATCCATGTGCGCACTTTGCTGCGCCACACCGCACGCCTGATTTTCGCCTTTGATGGCGACAACGCCGGGCGCAAGGCCGCCTGGCGCGCGCTGGAAAACTCGCTGGAAGCACTGCAGGACGGCAAGGAAATCAGCTTCCTGTTCCTGCCCGAAGGCGAGGATCCTGACAGTTACATCCGCACCCATGGCCAGGCAGCTTTCCTGCAACTGCTGGATACCGACACCGTACCGCTCTCGGCGTTTCTGGTGCGCGAACTGGCGCGCGACCGCAAGCTCGACACCCAGGAAGGGCGGGCGGCGCTGATCAAGGACGCCAAGCCGCTGCTGGATAAAATTGCCGCGCCACTGCTGGCCAGCCTGATTCGGCGGCAAATCGCCGACTTGGCGCATCTGCAGGCCGATGAACTCGGACTTGTGGGCGAAAAGCCCACCGGGCTCCGCCGGGCCCCGCCCCGTCCACAACGCCGCCCGGCACCTTCGCGCGTACGCAGCCTGGCTCGCACCCTGCTGATGAATCCGCAGCGCGTGGCCGAAGTCGACACCTGCTGGTTGGACGCAAACGACCCCCTAAGCAGCCGCATGGGCGAACTGATGGCCTGGCTGTGCGAAGTCGGCCCGCTCAAGCCGCAAACACTCTGCGAAACCGCCAAAGGTAGCGCACTGGAACCCCTCATCGATGAACTGATGACGGATTTGCTCGACAAAGACGATAGCTGGGACTGGAACGCGGAATTCGACGGCGCCGTCAAACAATTGCGTGACGACTGGCAGCGCCGACGCTGGCAGGAACTGGCTGCTCGGCCTTTGAGCAGCCTGAACGCCGGTGAACGGCAGGAATTGACCGAACTGGCACGGTCCTAGCTTGCCATAAACGGCAAGACAAACCCCTTATTTACGGTATAATTACCGGTTTTTGAACGATTTTTTCTGCCTCGCGCTGCCTGCGCGAGGCAGAACCTGAGCGGAGAAAAGCCTGTGGCTGTACGTGGAAGAAAACCGGGCGGCAGCGCCAAAAAAGCTGAGGCACTGCTCCCCCTGAAGGAGCTGACGCCCGTGGAAGCCGAGGCACGCCGCACCCAGCTGAAGAACCTGATCATCCTGGGCAAGGAACGCGGCTTCCTGACCTACGCTGAAATCAACGACCACCTGCCCGACGAGGTGCTGGACGCCGACCAGATTGAAGGCGTGATCAGCATGATCAACGACATGGGCATCCAGGTCTATGACGAGGCACCGGATGCCGAAACCCTGCTGATGCAGGACGCCACCCCCGCCGTCGCCGACGAGGACGTGGTAGCCGAAGCTGAACAGGCGCTGACCACGGTCGATTCCGAATTCGGCCGCACCACCGACCCGGTACGCATGTACATGCGTGAAATGGGCTCGGTCGACCTGCTCACCCGCGAGGGCGAAATCGAGATTGCCAAGCGCATCGAGGAAGGCCTGCGCCACATGGTGCAGGCTATTTCGTCGTGCCCGCTGACCATTCAGCAGATTCTGGATATGGCGACGCAGGTCGAAAAGGATGAGCTGCGCATCGATGAGCTGATCGACGGTTTTGTCGAAATCGAAACCGAGCCCGAAGCCACGGTCGCCGAGGAAGACACGACAAGCGAAGACGACGAAGCCGACGAGGATGATGAAGATGCGAGCGCTGCAGTTGCTGCCGCCAATCTGGCGCAGCTGAAAGCCGAGGCGCTGGCGCAGTTCGATTTCATCCGCAAGGCCTACAAAAAGGCGCAAACCGCCCACGCCAAATACAGCCTCGGCAGCCCACAGCACATGAAGGCCCAGGCCGAAGTGACCGAACTGCTGATGGCATTCCGCTTCTCGGTGCGCCAGGTTGATCGCCTGTGCGAACAGATTCGCAATGCAGTGGAAGAAGTGCGTTCGCACGAACGCAAGATCATGGAATTCTGCGTCACCCGCTCGGGCATGCCACGTCCGCACTTCATCAAGGCCTTCCCCGGCAACGAAACCAACCTGTCCTGGCTGGACAGGGAAATCTCCGCCAAGAAAGCCTACTGCTCGACGCTCGCCAAGGTGCAGTACGAGGTCAAGGCCCACCAGGAAGCACTCATCGCCATGCAGGATCGCGTCGGTCTGCCGATCAAGAACCTGAAGGACATCAACAAGCAGATGTCAACCGGTGAAGCCAAGGCACGCCGCGCCAAGCGCGAAATGATCGAGGCCAACCTGCGCCTGGTGATCTCGATCGCCAAGAAGTACACCAACCGCGGCCTGCAGTTCCTCGACCTGATCCAGGAAGGCAACATTGGCCTGATGAAGGCAGTGGAAAAGTTCGAATACCGCCGCGGCTACAAGTTCTCAACCTACGCCACCTGGTGGATCCGCCAGGCGATCACCCGTTCGATCGCCGACCAGGCGCGCACCATCCGCATCCCGGTGCACATGATCGAGACCATCAACAAGATGAACCGCATCAGCCGCCAGATCCTGCAGGAAACGGGTATCGAGCCCGATCCGGCCACGCTGGCGCTGAAGATGGAGATGCCGGAAGACAAGATCCGCAAGATCATGAAGATCGCCAAGGAGCCGATCTCGATGGAAACCCCGATCGGCGACGACGAGGATTCCCATCTGGGCGATTTCATCGAGGATTCCAGCACGCTGTCGCCCGACGATTCCGCGATCTACGCCAACCTGCGCGATGCCACCCGCGAAGTGCTGGACAGCCTGACCTC
>JAIBFE010000267.1 GCA_019459705.1 Thiobacillus sp.
AGCATTCGCCGCGACTCCTGGAATCGCAAGCTCATACAGGTGGCGGTGGACGCCCCCCGCCCCGCCCGCGGGGGGGGGGGCCTCCACCGCCACCTGGATGAGCTTGCGATTCCAGGAGTCGCGGCGAATGCTGCCGGAAAAAGCGAGTATCTTGGGCATCGGGTTTCCTTGCATCAAATACGCGACATTGTATCGGCGCTGTTGCCAAGGTCGACCCCGGGAGGGCGCAGGCGTGGTCTCATGCGAGCAAACCCGGCACAATTCGGCATGCCCGTTCAAACAATCCGCAATATGCTGCCGACCCGCGCGCAGGTTCCCGATGCCGACTGAGAAGACGCCGCTCGACCGAATGCGGCTCGACAAGTGGTTGTGGGCGGCACGCTTTTTCAAGACACGCGGCCTCGCCACCGAGGCAATCGAGCATGGCCGCGTGAAGTTGAACGGCGCGCGCGTCAAGCCAGCCCGCGAGGTGAAGCCGGGCGACCGGCTGGAGGTCCAGCTCGGCGATATCGGCTGGATACTGACGGTGCGTGCGCTGTCGATGCAACGCGGCCCGGCACCGGTCGCGCAGGCGCTGTATGAAGAAGATCCGGCCAGCCAGGCGCGCCGCCAGCAGCAGATGAGCGAGCGCAAGCTGGCGGGCAATCCGGCGGCGGCGATCAAGGGGCGCCCAACCAAACGCGACCGGCGGCAGATTCATCGTTTCACGGGTGAATGAGATGCATCGATTTCCCGTCGGTGGCCGCCGCAAGACGCGGGCAAACGCATAGAATCATGCTCTACGTGAGCCCTCTTCCATGACCGTTTCTCCCGCGTTTCCCACGATTCTGCGCCGCGCATCACGCTGGCTGGCGGCCCTCGCCGCGCTGGGTGCGTTGGGCTTTGCGACGTCCGCGGCGCTGATGTTTTTCTGGGTGCTGCCGAATATCGCCGAGCACCGTGATACGGTGGCCAGCCTGATGTCACGCGCGCTGGGACAGCGGGTGACGCTGGAAGCGGTGACAGGGGTGTGGCAGCAGACGCGCCCCGAATTCCGTCTGCGTGGCGTGCGCCTGTATGACTCGCAGGATCGTCCGGCGCTTTATCTGCCCGAGCTGAATGCTTCGTTCGCCTGGCGTTCGCTGCTGTTCCTGGAGCCGCGCTTCAACCACATCGAAGTGCAGGGGCTGATCCTGGGTGTGCGGCGCGCGCGCGATGGGCATCTCTATGTCGGGGGCATTCCCGTCAACCCGGCTGATCCGGACAGCGGTTTTTCCAGTTGGCTGCTGCGGCAGGGTCGCGTGCATGTGAGCCAGGCCACGCTCACTTGGCTGGACGAGGTGCGCAACGCCACGCCGCTGATACTGCGTGAGGTCGACTTTACGCTGAGCAATGTGCGCCGCATTCACCGGCTGCAGTTGCGCGCCATCCCGCCGGCCAGTCTGGCCCAGCCGCTGACGGTCGACGCAAAAATCAGCGCACGCGATACGGAGGATCCCACAACCTGGAATGGAACCCTCGACGCGACGGTGGCGGGGGTGTCGTTTCCGCGCCTCGCCACCTGGATGGCCCTGCCGCATCAACCCCGGCAGGGCAGGGGCGCGCTGAAAGCGAAATTCGAGGTGGCGCGTGGCACCCTGGCGGGGGTGGTTGCGGGCTTCGATCTGCGCGCGGTTGAAACCGTTCTGGGCAACGGCCTGCCTGCGCTGCAACTGGCGCAGGTGCGGGGCCAGGCCGTGTGGCGGCGTGGCCCGGAAGGCCAGCGCATGGCGTTTGAAAACCTGCGCGTGGCACGCCCGGGTGCCGCGCTGGGCGCGCCGTTCAATGTGAGCCTGAGCTGGAACGATGCGTCGCGTGAAATCACGGCAAGGGCGCTCACCCTGGGCGGCTGGCAGGCAATTTTGCCGAGTCTGCCGATGGATGCGGCCTTGCGGGCGCGTCTGCATGCCCTGCAGCCGCAAGGGCGGTTCGAGGACTTCCGGTTGCGCTGGACCGGGGCGCAGCCGGGCATCGACAACTTCAGCATCGTGGCCCGCTTCAGCGGCCTGGGCGTAACGGCAGCCGACAACCAGCCGGGGCTGGCCGGGCTCACCGGCCGCATCGAGGGTGATGCGCACGCCGGCGCGTTCGAGATCGATTCGACGCAGCTGCGCCTCAATCTGCCCGAGCTGTTCCGTGAGCCGTCGCTCGGGTTCGACAGCATGCATGGGCGCGGCAGCTGGAAAAAAACGCCGCGCGGCCGCCGCGTGACCCTGGGCGAGTTGACGTTCGCCAACAAGGACATGGCAGGCACGGCCAAGGGCCATTACGAGCTGATTCCCGGCCATCGCGGGATCATCGACCTGACCGCGCATCTGAGCCGCGCAGATGGCACGGCGGTGCATCGCTATCTGCCGAAGAAAATCGGCGACCATACGTTCAACTGGGTGAAGCGGGCTGTCGTGGCCGGCTATTCGGACAATGTGGTGCTGAACCTCAAAGGCGATCTGACGCAGTTCCCGTTCGAGCGGGGCAACGGGGTGTTCCGCGTCGACGCGCAAGTCAAGCAGGCCGTGATCGACTATGTGCCGGGCTGGCCGCGCATCGAGGATATTCAGGCACGCATGCTGTTCCAGGGCAAGACGATGGAAGTGACATCCAGTCAGGCGCGGATTTACGGAGTGGCCCTGGCACCCGTCAGGGCCGTCATTCCGGATCTGATGCATCACGAAGAACTGCTGGATGTCGAGGGCGAAGCCAACGGCCCTGCCCAGGATTTCATCCGCTTTGCCAACTTCAGCCCGGTGCGCGAGCGCTTGCGCGGCTTCACCGATGCGCTGGAGGGCAGCGGGCCGATGAAGCTTGCCCTGAAGCTGCAGGTTCCGCTGCGCCACAGTCATGACACCACGCTGACAGGCCGGCTGTCGTTTCTGGGCAACGTCCTGTTTCCGTCCGGCCTGCCGCGGCTCGATCAACTGCGCGGCAACATCGATTTCACCGGCAACAGTCTGAATGTGCAAAACCTGACGGCGCAGTTTCTCGGCGGGCCATTGCGTGTCGATGCCGCCACCCGCAATGGCCAGGTGCAGATACTGGCGCAGGGACGTGCCACCGCAGCCGGCCTGACGCCCTGGCTCGGCGCAGCGTGGAACAAGCGCTTGTCGGGGCAGGCAAGCTGGCGCGGCCAGATCGACCTCGACCCGGTGAGCGAGCGCATCCGCATCGAATCCAGTCTGGCCGGGCTGGGTTCCACACTGCCGGCGCCGCTGGCGAAAGCCGCTGCGCAGCCGCTGCCGCTGCGGATGGTCAGTCAGCCGCAGGGGAATGGACAGTTGCATGAGGTGCGGCTGGGCCAAACCGTCAGTGCGACATGGCGCAGCACCGAGGCAGGCGGTTTCGACCGTGGCGAAATCCGTTTTGGCGGACCGGCGGTCATGCCGGCCGAGTCCGGTTTGCGGCTGGCCGGCAGCGGAAGCGGCCTGGACATTTCAGGCTGGGCGGCGCTGCTGCCCAAGGGCGACGGCAAGGCAGCCCTGCCGTTGTCCGCTATCGATCTTGGTTTCGAGTCGTTCGACCTGATGGGGCGGCGCTATCAGGGCGTGCGACTGCAGGGGCGCACCCGCAACGGTCTGTTGCGCACCCAGGTGACGGGACGCGAACTGAACGGCGTCCTGACCTATCGGTCAGCTGGCGAGCAGCCCGCCCGTGTGTCGGCGCAGTTCAAGCAGCTGATCATTCCGGCCGCGGCACCTGCCACCGGTGCGGCAGCCGGAATGAACATGACCGCAGCGGATTTTCCGACGCTGGATGTGACGGTGGAGGATTTTCGTCTGCAAGACCGTTCGCTGGGCCGGCTGGAGGTGCTGGCGCACGGTGCGCCGCAGGGCTTGGTGATCGACAGCCTGCAACTGACGCATCCCGACAGCGTGTTCCGCATGAGCGGCCTGTGGCGTGACGGTGCCCCGAGCGAAACCCGTGCCGAACTGAATCTGAACGTGCTGGATGCGAACAGGTTTCTGACCCGCTTCGGGTATCCCGATACGCTCAAGCGCGGCAGCGCCGAGATCCAGGGCAACGCCACCTGGGTGGGTTCGCCGGCCGATTTCGCGTTCGATACGCTGGCGGGCGAGCTCGACTTCAAGGCCAAGGGGGGGCAGTTTCTCAAGATCAATCCCGGCGCGGGCAAGCTGCTCGGCGTGTTGATCATGCAATCGCTGCCGCGCCGGCTGAATTTCGATTTCCGTGATATCTTCAATGAAGGCTATGCCTTCGATGACATCAAAGCCACGCTGCGTATTGCGCGCGGCGTGGTCTACAGCGATGACTTCAGGATGCGCGGGCCGGCTGCCAAGGTGAACATGTCCGGCATGGCCGAACTCAATCAGGAAGCCGTGCAGCTGCGGGTGAAAGTGATCCCGAAACTGTCCGAAGGCGTGGCCGTGGCTGGCGCGCTGATCGGCGGGCCCTTGGCAGGGGTGGGTGCGCTGGCCGCGCAAAAACTGCTGCGTGACCCGTTCGAAGAGGCGATCAGCCGGGAATATATGGTGACCGGGGCGTGGCAGTCTCCCGACGTCAAAAAAATTGAGCAAAACCAAAACCGAACCGCCGGTGTCTGAACCATGATCGTGGAATCTGTTACATGACGACGAAAAAACCCGCAAAAACCACCGTTGCACGTTC
>JAIBFE010000274.1 GCA_019459705.1 Thiobacillus sp.
ATTACAAGGACATCGACGTGCTGAAGGAATTCATCGCCGAGAATGGCCGCATCATTCCGGCCCGCATCACCGGTACCAAGGCGCATTATCAGCGCCAGCTGGGCACCGCAATCAAGCGTGCGCGCTTCCTGGCGCTCATGCCTTACACCGACCTGCATTGAGGAGACGACCATGCAAGTGATTCTGATCGACAAAGTCGTCAACCTGGGTAACCTGGGTGATGTGGTCAAAGTGAAAGACGGCTACGCCCGCAACTTTCTGATTCCGACCGGCCGTGCACGTCGCGCCACGCAAGCCAACATGGAAGCGTTTGCCGCGCAAAAGGCCGAACTGGAGCGCGTGGCAGCCGAAAAGCTGGCCGACGCCCAGCGTCGCGCTGAAAAGCTGGAAGGCAGCAGCGTGAAGATCAGCCAGAAAGCTGGCGTCGATGGCCGCCTGTTCGGATCCATCACCAATGCCGACATCGCCGATGCGCTGAAGGCGCAAGGTCATGACGTGGCCAAGGCGGAAGTTCGCCTGCCCGAGGGCCCATTCAAGGCCATTGGCGAATACCCGGTGGTTCTGGGGCTGCATACCGATGTGACCGCCAATATCACGGTGGTGGTGGCTGGCGAGCAGTAATTTCGCCGGATGCGCCAAAAAGGGAGCCGGTGGCTCCCTTTTTTTATTCCTGGATGTGCACGCCTTATCCACAGCCTTATCCCTTGGTGGCGGGGGGGGCTGAAGACTAGAATCCTGCCATGGCCGCTATTCACCCGTTCAACACAAATCCCGATCCCCAGATGGCGCAAATGCGCTTGCCACCGCATTCGCTCGAGGCCGAGCAGGCGGTGCTGGGCGGCCTGCTGCTCGACAACAGCGCGTGGGACCGGATTGGCGACGTGGTGTCGGAAAGCGATTTCTACCGTCAGGATCATCGCCAGATCCTGCGCGCAATCGTGCGGCAGATTGCCGAAAACCGCCCGGCCGATGCGGTGACGGTGGCCGAGTCCTTGCAGTCCATGGGACAGCTCGAAAGTGTGGGCGGGCTGGCGTATATCGTGGCGCTGGCGAGCAACACGCCGTCGGCTGCCAACATCCGCCGCTACGCTGAAATCGTGCGCGAGCGTTCGGTGATGCGCCGTCTGGCCGAAGTGGCGACCGGCATTGCCGACACCGCCTATTCGCCGGCCGGGCGCAGCGCTTCGCAACTGCTCGACGAGGCGGAGGCCAAGGTGTTCGAGATTGCCGAATCCGGCAGCCGCGGGCAGGCGGGCTTCATCGAAATCAAGCCGCTGCTGAAAGAGGTCGTCGAGCGCATCGATGAGCTGTATCACCGCGACAACGATTCCGGCATCACCGGCGTGCCGAGCGGGTTTCACGACCTTGACCAGAAGACATCGGGCCTGCAGCCGGGGGATCTCATCATTGTCGCCGGGCGGCCGTCGATGGGTAAAACTGCATTCTCGATCAACATTGCCGAAAACGTTGCGCTCGACACCGGCTTGCCGGTGGCGGTGTTCTCGATGGAAATGGGCGGCACCCAGCTGGTGATGCGGATGATCGGCTCGGTCGGCAAACTCGACCAGCACCGGCTGCGTACCGGCAAGCTGGGCGAGGACGACTGGCAACGCCTCACCTACGCGCTCGGCAAGCTCAACGAAGCGCCGGTCTTCATCGACGAGACGCCTGGACTCAACGTACTGGAACTGCGTGCGCGGGCGCGCCGGCTGATGCGTCAATGCGGCAAGCTCGGCCTCATCGTGATCGACTACATCCAGCTGATGTCGGCCAGCAGCGCGGGCGAAAACCGCGCCACCGAAATTTCCGAAATCTCGCGTGCGCTGAAGGGGCTGGCAAAAGAACTGCATGTGCCGGTGATCGCGCTGTCACAGCTCAACCGCGGTCTCGAACAGCGTCCCAACAAGCGCCCCGTGATGTCCGACCTGCGCGAATCGGGTGCCATCGAGCAGGATGCCGACGTCATCCTGTTCATCTATCGTGACGAGGTCTACAACCCCGACACGCAGGACAAGGGCACCGCCGAAATCATCATCAGCAAACAGCGTAACGGCCCCATTGGTACGGTGCGGCTGGCCTTCCTCGGCGAATACACGCGCTTCGAAACGCTGGCGCAGCCAGGCTCTTACTAAATCGATGCGTCCCATCAAAGCGTGCATTTCCATTGGGGCGATGGCGCACAATCTGCGCGTGGCGCGCAGCCACGCGGGGACAGCCTGCGTGTTTGCGGTGGTCAAGGCCAATGCCTACGGTCACGGGTTGTCCCGCGCACGGCGCGCGCTGGCGGCGGCGGACGGCTTTGCCGTGCTGACGCTGGAAGAGGCGGCCAACCTGCGGCTGATGGGCGTGGAGCAGCCCATTCTGCTGCTTGAAGGCATTTTCGGCGCGGATGAAATCGCCACCTGTGCCGAACTGGATCTGTGGCCGGTGCTGCATCACGTCACGCAACTGGACTGGCTGCAACAGCAACCGCCTGCACGGCCCATACAGGTCTTTCTCAAATTCGACAGCGGCATGCACCGCCTGGGGTTTCCCCTTGCCGAGCATGCCGCCATTGTCGCGCGGACGAAAAGTCTGTCCGGGCTGGCCGGCATGACCTTGATGACCCACTTTGCCCAGGCGGACGAAGCTGCCGGGGTGGATTGGCAGTTGCAGCCGTTTCTGCGCGAAATGGGCGGTCACGGTCTGCCATGGAGCAGTGCCAATTCGGCAGCACTGTTGCGCTACCCCGAGTCTCAGGGGGCGTGGGTGCGGCCGGGGCTGATGTTGTATGGTGCCTCGCCTTTCGCCGATGTGTCGGCCGAACAATTGGGGTTGCGGCCGGCGATGACGCTGCAATCGGAAATCATCAGCGTGCAGACGCTGCAATCGGGCGAGGGTGTGGGCTATGGCCAGCTGTTTCGCGCCGAGCGCGCCATGCGGGTGGGCGTCGTGGCCTGCGGTTATGCCGACGGCTATCCGCGCCATGCGCTGACAGGGACCCCTGTTCTGGTGAACGGTCGACTGAGCCGAACCCTGGGGCGGGTGTCGATGGACATGCTGTGCGTGGATTTGAGTGCATGCGCCGATGCCAACGTGGGAAGCCCGGTCGTGCTGTGGGGGGACGGTCTTCCGGCGGATGCCGTGGCTGCAGCCGCCGGCACCAGCAGCTATGAACTGCTGTGCGCCCTGGCCGCGCGCGGCCCGGTCATGGATACCAACTGAGATGATCTAGTGCGTGGTGCCGAACGACGGGTCGCGTGTGCCCGGCGGCAATGGTAGCCCGGCATAGCGGCTGGCTTGGGCGATCGGCCCCAGCGGGAACAGCGTGTACAGAAAGCGATGTCCGCCCAATCCGGCGAACTCTTCTTCCAGTGACTGCATCAGCAGGCGCGCGTTGACCGTGCCGCCATGGTCGGCATAGCAGTCGCGAAGATAGCGAATGATGCCCAGATGGTCGTCGGTCAAGTCCAGCCCATCCAGCCGGGCCGTTTCAATTGCCCATTCTTCCGTCCAGGGTTCCAGCTCGAACAGGTGGCCACGCGAATTGGGTTCGCCGTGCTCCTGGGCCACCATTTTGTTGATGTCCAGCATGATGATCTCCTTGGTCAAAGCTTGTTTTTTTATAGGCTGTGACCCCAAAAAAACCAAGATGCCTTCCCCCCTTGGGGGGAGCTTGAAGTGGCTATAATCTGTCGAAATAAACCAAGGAGGCAACACATGAACGCCATTGCGCACGCACTCATCACCGGCCTGTTCCTGACCCAGGCGGCCAATCCGGTCTATGCCGGCCTGTTCGATTTCAAGCTGGGCGGCAACAAACAGGAGGCCGGCCAGCCCTCCGGCTCCGCCGGGCCGGATGGGGCGCAGGGAGAAGCCAAGGAACTGGAGAAATGCGACAAAGCCTACGGCACGCTGGCGGTGGTGGAGCCGCAAGACGCCGTGATCTCGCATCTGCTGCAGTACGGCCTGCAATCGCCGACTGGCCTGATTCGCATGATGGTGCAGCAGTCGAACTGCTTCGTGCTGGTGGAGCGCGGCCGCGCCATGCAGAACCTGATGCAGGAGCGTCAGCTGGCCGAGTCCGGCGAGTTGCGCAAGGGATCCAATATGGGCAAGGGCCAGATGGTCACGGCTGACTATGTGCTGACGCCTGACGCCGTATTTTCCAGCAAGGATTCGGGCGGTGTCGGCGGCGCACTGGGCGGCTTGGGCGTGTTCGGTGCGGTGGCGGGCCTGGTCGCGGCCGGCCTCAAGTTCAAGTCGGCGCAGACCACCATGATCCTGTCGGATTCGCGCACCTCGCTGCAACTGGCTGCGGCTACCGGCAACGCCGAGAAAACAGACTGGAGCGTCGGCGGCCTGCTGGTCGGCGGCGGCGCGGCGGGTGCATTGGGGGGGTACACCAACACGCCGGAAGGCAAGGTTATCGCAGCCAGCTATCTGGACAACTGGAACAACATCGTGCGGTCCATCCGCAACAATCCGGAAATGGCGCGCCAGGAAATCAATCTCAAAGGCAAGTCGGGGCAGCCGACCAAGGCAGGCATGGTGTTTGAGGAAGGCGACGCGGTCACCGGCAAGATCGCCGGGCTGAAGGTTTATGCGCAGCCGAGAAAAACCTCCAAGGTGGTCGCCACCATCGCACGCGGTGAAGAGGTGATCTACACCGGCAAGGACGAGGGCGGTTTCATGCACATCCAGGGCCAGGACGGCGAAGGCTGGGTGGAAAAGGTGATGGTCAGGAAATAAGTCATCCGCGCTGAACGAAAAAAAGCCGGGCATGCCCGGCTTTTTTATGCCGCCGGGACTGGCGCGGTAAAACACTCCAGATGGCGTTCGCCCAGAATGAACGCAGCGCCGGCGGCGTCCGCCGTGGCACGCTCAAGCGCTTCGGTGAACGCCGCGAAGTCGGCGATGCCTTCGTAAATTTCCATCCAGGTCGCCGCGTCGTCGCAGCGGCTCAGCCGGCGTGGCGGCGCGCTGCAATGCGCCGCCATCGTGTTCAGCAGCGCATCGATCCGCCTGGCAGCAAGCTGCGCCTGTTCGGGATCGATGCGGTAATAGACGTAGGCGGAGGATTCCACCTATTCGGGCAGCGCGTAGGGCAGGGGTTTCAGGCTCAGCGCGGCGCCGTCGGCGGTTTTCAGGTGCAGGGTCTGGGTGGCCGCGCTTTCGACCTGCGCCACGGCCAGCACATCGAAGCCGCCGGTCGGTGCCGGCGCGGCATTGACCACGGTACCGGTGGCCTGTCCCTCGATATCGGCGCTGTACAGGCTGTCGCCCGGCGCGGCTTCGGCATCCACATGCGCGAGGAACATGCGACGCTTCAGCTTGCCCAGATACTGGCTGCGAGCGACGATTTCCTGGCCGGGGTAGCAGCCCTTCTGAAAGCTCACGCCCCCGATCACTTCAAGGTTGACCATCTGCGGCACGAACTGCTCCTGGGTGGCGGCGATGATCATCGGAATGCCGGCGTTGAGCCGCAGCCAGTCCCACACCGGGGCACCGGCCGGGGTGGCCGTCTGGCGCAACCCCTGCCACACGGTGGCAGCGCGCTCCGGTGGGATCGACAGCACGAACTTGTCGGTGCCCACGCGGACCACCTGGCCGGCGTCGCCGATGACCGAGTGCATCGCAGATTCCGGCACGACCCCCATGGCGGTGCCGACTGCCGCGGCTGCCTGCGGGCCGGCCACCACCAGCCGCACACTTTCGTCGCTGGCGTCGCGGCCCTGAACCTTGGCGCGCAGGATGAACATGGACAGCCGCTTCAGAACACTGGCCAGGATGTCGCCCGAGAGCTGCAGGCAATAATCCTCGCCCTGCCGCCACACCAGAAAATTGCCGAGCAGACGTCCCTTGGGGCTGCAGTAGCCGTTCCACTGGGCGGCGTCGGCGTGCAGGCTGCGCACGTCGTTGGTAAGCTGGCCCTGCAGAAAGCTGGCGGCCTCGTCGCCACGGAATGCGATGACGCCGAGTTGCGACAGATCCGCCACAATGGTGCCGTCGACAGCGGCAGCCCGCTCGGCGGCGGGGTCGCCGTAATTCAGCACGGTGGCGTTATCGATGGCTGCGCCTTGCGTCAGCAGAAAAGTTTTCCAGGAATCGATCACGATACGGTCCAGTCAATATAAGGGATGCAATGAAGGCCAAAAGTGTACACGCTGATGCGCGAGATTGAGCTCAAACCCTCACGCTGGCTGGGGCTGTTGCTGACGGGCATATTCGTGTTGGCGCTGGTTGCGGTGTATCGCGCGGCGCTGCCTGGTGGCCTGCAACTGGCGCTGGGCATGGCCGTGGCGGGCTTGAGTGTGTGGGGCTGGTGGCGGGCAGTCCCGCTGGCAAGCCTGCGCATTGCTGCTGACGGACAGCTGCAATATCTGGACGACGGGGGCGAGTGGTGCGATGCGGACGTGCTGGGTGACAGTTTTGTATCGACCGCGTTGATCGTACTGCGCTACCGGACGGCAGACGGGCATCTGCGGACCCTGACCTTGTTGCCCGACAGCGCGGAGGCCGACGACCTGCGTCGTCTCAGGGTGTCGCTTCGCTGGACGTCCCGCACACGCTCGGACACATCAGCCCCGGACGCGGGTTGAGCACCGTGTTGCCGGCAATCGGCAGCGTCTCCGGGTAGTCCCGGCTGTAGTGCAGACCGCGGCTTTCCTGCCGCAACTGGGCCGAGCGGATGATGAGGTCGGCGCTTTGCACCAGGTTGCGCAGTTCGATGAGGTCGTTGCTGACGCGGAAATTGCGGTAGAACTCGTCGATTTCGGCACGCAGCAAGCGGATGCGGTGCGACGCACGCGTCAGCCGCTTATTGGTGCGCACGATGCCGACGTAGTCCCACATGAATCGGCGCAATTCGTCCCAGTTGTGCGAGATCACCACCTCTTCGTCGGGGTCGGTGACGCGTGAGGC